>DATGXU010000341.1:0-3244 GCA_035298685.1 Magnetospirillum sp.
CCGATACCGTCCGGTCTCAAGCGCGGCACGGCGAAGGGGGCCTGATCTCAAGCACGCACTCCAACGAGAAAGGGCGGAACAAGCTCACCCCTCGCCAGCCTCGCGTAGCTTACTGCCGACGCTGGTCAAGACATACAAGGGCGGCGAATTAAGTCTAATTCAACCGTTGGCGCCTACCCTGGCGGAAAGCCGGGAGAGAGGGGGCCATGGAGCTGCTGAAAGCCTATTGGTCGGTCGACGAGATCACCACCAACGTCATCATCCTGATGCATCTGTGCGGCGCCCTGGCGGTGGGCGTGCTGATCGGCTACGAACGGTCGTTCCACGGTCGCGCCGCCGGCATTCGCACCTATGCGCTGGTCTGTGTCGCCGCCTGCGTGCTGACGGTGATCAACGCCTATCCCAGCCACTGGTTCGGCGGCCTGTCGACGCCGCCCGGCTTCGCCGATCCCACCCGCGTGATCCAGGGCATCATGACCGGCATCGGCTTCCTGGGCGCCGGCGTGATCATGAAGGAAGGGCTGTCCATCCGGGGATTGTCCACCGCCGCCTCGATCTGGATGACCGCCGCCATCGGCGTGGTGATCGGCCTGGGCTTTTATGGCGCCGCCATCAGCGCGGCGGTGATCACGGTGGCGCTGATGAGCGGCGTGCGCAGCATCGAAACCGCCCTGCCCCACACCACCATCATGCATCTGGCGCTGAAATTCCCCCGCGAGCATACGCCCCAGGCCGGCGATCTGCGGGGGATAATGGAAAAATACGGCTGGGAGGTGTCGGACTGGACCTTCCAACTGGCGCAGGAAGGCACCCGCTATGAATACGAAATGGTGCTGCACGCGCGCTCGCCGGCCAAGCCGCTGAAACTGGTCGATGCGCTGGCGTCAATCGACGGCCTGCTGGAATACCGCCTGTCGCCGACACGGAGCTGATACCGCCCGGCCGATGAACTGATCCCTTGGCTCAGTTCATGCCGAGACGGTGGGGCTCAGGCGCCGCTCGGGCTTGCCGGTCGGCCACGGCGCCTGCGGCGAGTCATGTCAACGGCCGACCGGTATGAGACAAAAAAACGGCGGAGCCGAATGGGGCTCCGCCGTTCTTTCACCGAATAGGAAAGATCCTACTGCAGCAGCGGCTTGCCCACCGGCAGAATCGGGCGGCCGAACAGGTCGCTCAGGATCACGTGGGCCATCATGTACCACGCCAGCAGGGCGCAACCGATCAGATCGATGGCGGCCAGGGTGGTGAAGACCTGCTTGTCAAAGCCGAAATGGGCCATGTCCAACAGGATGAAACCGATCATCAGCGTGGTGAAGGTCAGGAACATGGCCTTGTGCACGCGCATCGAGCCGACCCACAGGATCGAGCTGAACAGCGTCCAGCCGACCAGGAACCAACCAACGTCGGTCTCGTTGGACTTGAACACGTCGAACTTGTTGCCCAGCAGGATGCCACAGAGGGCGATCCAGAAGCAGCCATACGAAGTGAAAGCACAATAGCCGAAATTATTGCCGCACTTCTGTTCCTGCAGACCGGCGATCATCTGGGCGAGACCGCCGAAGATAAGGCCGACATATACCACCGGACCGATCCCGACCCAGCCCAGGTTGTGGAACTGCAGCAACAGAGTGGTCAGACCGAAGCCGGCCAGACCGACCGCCGCCGGGTTGCCCAGCTTGGGGGCGGCCGGGGTGGTAATCGGTTCAACTTTAATCGAGGCGATCTGGGACATTGCTTTCTCCCTTAGGCGCCGCCGAGGCGGACGCGTTGGTCATGTCCTTCGCCGTGAGCGTTCCCTGATTTCTTTTTTTGGCCGCTTTTAATTAGATTGTTATGCGGTCGCACCCCAATACCGTAACATGCTTGCTTGCGCAAGCAAATTGACACCAACTACAGCAGACGTCCACCCCGAGCCTCCTCGCACCACGACGTTAGGCGAGGAACCCTTTCAGGACGGCGATCTGGTCGGCGGTGTTAAGCATGGGGGCATGGCCGCACCCAGGCACGATGAACAATTGTGCCTTGGGGCCGCGCACCATCATCGACTGTGCCGTCTCGGCGGTCAGCAGGTCGGAATTCTCGCCCCGGATCAGCAGGGTCGGACAGCGGATGGCGTCATAGCCTTCCCACATGTCGAAGGCGCCGCCGTGATCGGCGAACACTTGCATCACCGCCGGATCGTAATGAGGGGAAAACGTGCCGTTGTCGCGCCGCCGCACCGAGGTTTCCGCCATGCGCCGCCATTCGTCGTCGGTCAGCTTGCCAAACGGGGCATAGGCCAGCCGCAGGAAGGCCGCGAACTTTTCCATGGTGGGAAATTCCGGGACCAGCGTGACATAGGCCTTGATGCGGTCGATGGAGGCGGCGTCGGCGTGCGGCCCCACGTCGTTGACCACCAAGCGTTCGATACGGCCGGCGGTGGCGGCGGTTCCGGCAAGCGCCATGCCGATGATGCCGCCCATGGAGGTTCCCACCCATCGCACCCGCTCGACCCCCAGCCGGTCCATCAGCTCGAGCGCATGGCCGCAATAGGCCGGAATGATATAGTCCTCTACAGGATTGGAGGACCAGCTGGATAAGCCCCGCCCCACCGTATCCGGGCAGACGATATGGAACATGGGCGCCAGATGGCGTGCCAGTGTATCGAAGTCGCGCCCCACCCGGGCAAGGCCATGCCACATGATCACCGGCGGCGCCTCGCGATCGCCCCACTCGGTCACATGCATTTCATGACCGGCAACGGTCAGATAGCGGGAACGCGGTTCGGCGTGGGGAGTGATCATGATGGTGGTGACCCTTTGCGTTGCGACGGTTGCTTAGTATATCTGCTCGGACGGTTTCGCCTATGGGAAGGACGCCATGCTCGACCTTAAGGACCCCACCCTGCTGCGCCACCATGCCTACGTGGATGGCCGATGGATTCATGCCGATACGGGCGAGGCGTTCGCCGTCACCAATCCGGCCGACGGTTCGGTGATCGCGCGGGTGGCCTCAGCGGGCGCGCAGGAAACCCGCCGCGCCATCGAGGCCGCCGCCCGCGCCCTGCCCGCCTGGCGCGCCCGCACCGCCAAGGAACGCGGCGCCATCCTGAAGACATGGCATCAGCTGATCCTGGCCGCCACCGACGACCTGGCGGTGCTGATGACCGCCGAACAGGGCAAGCCACTGGCCGAGGCGCGGGGCGAAGTGGCCTATGGCGCCGCCTTCATCGAGTGGTACGCCGAGGAAGCCAAGCGCGTTTACG
>DATGXU010000342.1:0-2110 GCA_035298685.1 Magnetospirillum sp.
AGGGCGAGCATTACGTCTCGACCGCCGGACAGGAGATGATCGTCACCGTCCTGGGCAGCTGCGTGGCCGCCTGCGTCTGGGACCCGCGCGTGAAGATCGGCGGCATGAACCACTTCATGCTGCCCGATTCGGGGTCGGACGTGCCGGTGGACAAGTCCATGCGCTTCGGCAACTTCGCCATGGAAGAACTGATCAACGACGTACTGCGCCGCGGCGGCCGGCGCGATTCGCTGGAAATCAAGGTGTTCGGCGGCGGCAACGTGCTTCCCGGCGTGGGCACCGCCACCGCGTCGGTCGGCGACCGCAACGCCGATTTCGTCCGCCGTTATCTGTACGAGGAAGGCTACCGCATCGCCGCCGAGGATCTGGGCGGCCCCCACCCCCGCCGCATCCATTTCTTTCCCCGCCTGGGCAAGGTCATCCGGCTGTTTCTCAAGAAGGACGTGGAACGCGCGGTGGTCAATCGCGAAATGTCCTACCGCTCGCGCCTGCAGACCGTCGAGGTCGAGGGCGACGTCGAATTGTTTACCTAAGGGAGGGGGTGCATGCCGACGCAGCGCATCCGCGTCCTGATCGTCGACGATTCTGCCCTGATGCGGCAGATGCTGTCGGCCATATTGTCGTCGGACCCGGCCATCGAGGTGGTGGGCACCGCCCCCGACCCGTTGGTCGCGCGCGAGAAGATCAAGACGCTGCACCCCGACGTGTTGACGCTGGACGTCGAGATGCCGCGCATGGACGGCCTGGCGTTCCTGGAAAAGCTGATGAGCCTGCGCCCCATGCCGGTGGTGATGGTGTCGTCGCTGACCGAACGCGGCGCCGAAGTCACCATGAAGGCCATGGAGCTGGGCGCGGTCGACATATTCTGCAAGCCGTCCGACGCCACGTCCGGCGGTCTGCAGGCCCACGCCAAGGAGCTGATCGACAAGGTGCGCGCCGCCGCCGCCGCCCGCGTCCGCGCCTTGAGCGACCGCGGCCGCCCGGCGCCCCCCGCGCATCTGGCCGTCACCACCATCTACAAGTCCACCGACCGGCTGGTGGCCATCGGGTCGTCCACCGGCGGCGTCGAGGCGTTGCGCGACATCGTGCTGGCCTTGCCGGCCGACGCCCCGCCCATCGTGGTCACCCAGCACATTCCGCCGAAATTCTCGGCCAGTTTCGCCGAGCGCCTGAACGGGCTTGCCGCCGTGCGCGTCAAGGAAGCCGCCGATGGCGAACGCATTGTCGCCGGGCACGTCTTCATCGCCCCCGGCGACCGTCACCTCGAGGTGCGCCGCTCGGGCGCGGCCCTGGTGCTGCACACCCATGACGGCCCCCTGGTCAGCGGCCACAAGCCCAGCGTCGACGTGCTGTTCCGCTCGGTCGCCGAAGCCTGCGGCTCGAAATCGGTCGGCGTCATCCTGACGGGAATGGGCCGCGACGGGGCCGAAGGGTTGTTGAGCATGCGCCGATCCGGTGCGCCGACCATCGGCCAGGACGAGGCAAGTTGTGTGGTGTATGGCATGCCGAAGGCGGCTCGTGATGTCGGCGCGGTCGAACATGAACTTCCCCTCTCGCGTATTGCGGAAGAAATCCTTAGGCTGTGCCACGCAGACGTAACGAGGACATGAGATGAGTGACAATACCTGTGCCCGCTTGCTGGAGCTGTTGGCTCGCTGGCAGGCATTTTCCGAATTGCAGCAGCGCGCCTTCGAATTCCTGGCGGCCGAGGCCGTGGCCACCGGGCAAGAGTTCGAGCATTCCACCGATGGCGCCACCGGCGTGCTGACCCGCATCGGCCAATTGGCCGCCGATGGCGATTCCGGCGAATTGCAGCAGGAAACCTTTCAGGTGGTGCAGAAGCTGCAGGCGGCCGACCGCTCGCGCCAGGGCCTGGAACAGGTGGCTTCGGTGCTGCAGACCCTGCAGCTTCAGCACGCCGACCTGGTGAACGCCACCCGCGAAACCGCCCATGTCCCCGAAACGGACGCCATGCTGAGTTCGTGGATCGACGCCATGGCCGCCAACGTCAACCTGGCCGACTGGCGCCGCCGCCTGGTGGACGCCCTGCACGGGCGTGAACCCAGCCCCGCCGCTGCCGCCACCGAGGAAGATGACGAATTGTTCTGAC
>DATGXU010000343.1:0-1854 GCA_035298685.1 Magnetospirillum sp.
GAGCGGCCCAATTGGGAGACGCGGCCGACGATGAAGTCGGACGCGCGCATGGTGCGCACGATGTGTTCTTCCAGCAGCCGCGCCGCATCCCGTGCGCGGGTGCGGGCGTCGTCCAGCGACGAGTGATAGGATTGCTGCAGCAGCAAGGCCGTCAGTCCCGCCGCCAGCAGCACGCCGAACGCCACCAGCAACCGCAGCATCTGCCGCAATCGCAGGGGGTAAGGCTTGGGCATGGTCGGGATGACGGTCACGGGGTTGCTCTGATTTCGGCCGAACAGACCACCACCGTAGCGAGCCCGATGAATTTGGCAAGGCCAATCAGCGGTGGCGTCACCCCTGCGCCAGCTCAAGCTCTTCATGGGCCTGCAGCCAGGCGGCCTCGACCTCGGCAATGGCCTTGTCCAGGTCGCCCCGTTCGCGCTGCAGCTTGGTCACCTTGTCGGCTGGTCCCTGATACAGGGCCGGGTCGGCCAGCTTTTCCTCGATGGCGGCCTTGCGGCCCAGCAGCTTCTCCAGCGCCTTCTCGGCCTCGAAGGCCTTCTTGCGCAAGGGGGCCAGCTGGGCGCGGGTTTCGGCGGCGGCGCGGCGTTCGTCCTTGCGGCTGGGGCCGTCGGCCTTGGCCTCGCCGCCGCGCCGGGCCTCGCGCGCCTTTTCCAGCAGCAATTTGCGGTAATCGGCCAGATCGCCGTCGAAGGCGGTCACCTTGCCGTCGGCCACCAGCAACAGGCGGTCGGCCACCAGCTCGATCAGATGGGGGTCGTGGCTGACCAGCACCACCGCGCCCTCATAGGCGTTCAGGGCGGTCACCAGCGCCTCGCGCGAGTCGATGTCCAGATGGTTGGTGGGTTCGTCCAGGATCATCAGGTGGGGCGCATCGCGGCTCATCAGCGCGAACAGCAGCCGGGCCTTCTCGCCGCCCGACAGGTTGGCGACCTTGACGTCGGCGCGGTCCTGCTCGAACCCGAAGCGGCCCAGCTGGGCGCGCACCTTGGATTCCTGCGCGTCCTTCATCAGCTCGGCCATGTGGTCGAAGGCGGTGCGGTCCAGCCGCAATTCCTCGGTCTGATGCTGGGCGAAATAACCGACCTTCAGCTTGCCCGACCGGCGCATCTCGCCGTCCAGCAGCTCCAGCCGGCCCGACAGCACCTTGGACAGGGTGGACTTGCCGTTGCCGTTGGCGCCCAGCAGGGCGACGCGGTCGTCCATGTCGATGCGCAGGTTCAGCCCGCGCAGCACCACCGTGTCGCCATAGCCGGCGACGCCGCGGTCCAGCGCCACGATGGGGGGGCTCAACGGTTCGGGGTTGGGGAAGTCGAACGAGAACGTGCGCTCCTCGACCACCGACACCACCGGCTCCATGCGTTCCAGCATCTTGATGCGGCTTTGCGCCTGGGCGGCCTTGGTGGCCTTGGCGCGGAAGCGGTCGATGAACGACTGGATCTTCTTGCGCTGCTCGATCTGCTTGGCCTGGGCCTTGGCGGCCAATTCCATCTTCTCGCGGCGGACGCGGACGAAATCGTCGTAATTGCCGCCGTACTGGACCAGCTTGCAGGCTTCAAGATGGATGATGCGCGAGCACACGTCGTTCAGCAATTCGCGGTCGTGGCTGATCACCACCAACGTTCCCGGATAATTGGCCAGGAACGATTGCAGCCACAGCGTGGCTTCCAGGTCCAAATGGTTGGTGGGTTCGTCCAGCAGCAGCAAATCGGGGCGGGCGAACAGCGCCGAGGCCAGCGCCACGCGCATGCGCCAGCCGCCCGAGAACGACGACACCGGCCGCTCCTGCGCCTCGGCGTCGAAGCCCAGGCCGGCCAGGATGGCGGCGGCGCGGGCGGGGGCGGAATGGGCGTC
>DATGXU010000344.1:0-4432 GCA_035298685.1 Magnetospirillum sp.
ATCGCCCGCGACCGCCAGCCCTGGAAGCAAGCTCAGCCCGCTTGACAGCCTCCACGGTAGATGGCCGTGTCAAGCACGGCCATGACGAGAGGGACAATCGGTCCTATCGGGCGAGTTTTTCCGCACCCTGTTAGGCCTCCAATTCCGCCAGCAGCAGATTGGTGGCGCGTAGGCGCTCGGCGAAGATCAGGGCGATGTTTTCCAGCAATTGGAAGACCAAGTCGGGGTGCGAATGCTTCAGCGCCTCGAAGTCCTCGGCGGCCAGGCGGTGGCAGACGGAACGTTCGATGGCCGCCACGTTGGCGGAACGCGGCTTGGGGTCCAGTACCGCCATTTCGCCGAAGATGCTGCCGTCGGCCAGGGTCTGGACCCGCAATTTGCGGTCGGTGCCGGTCAGGTTGATGGTCACTTCGACCTTGCCGGTGGTGATGAAGTAAACCGCGTCGGGCGGATCGCCCTGGGCGAACACCACTTCGCCCTCGGCCAGCTCGAGCCGGGTCATCACCGCCATCAGTGTCCGCACCGCCGCCCGGTCGAGCCCGCGCAGGATGGCCGGGCTGATGGCGTCGTCGGCGCCATCCTCGGCCGGGGTGCTGGCGCGGATGAAGGATTCGCAGCGTGCCACCGCGCGGTCCACGTCGGGTTGGAAGCGATCTTCCCCAACCACCTCCATGGTGCCCATCTGCTCGAAAACCCGCCACAGCCGGCGGTCGCCAACGCGACGGCGACGCTCGACGGCGATGCCGCTCGATGGGCGGGCGCGCCGCTCGCGCTCCACATAGGCCGCCACCAGAATGCCGCCCTCGCGGGTCAGCTTGGCGTGCAGCCTTTCCAGCACGCGGGCGCCGCTGGCGTCGGCGTCCTTCACGCGTTTGAGGTCCAGCACCACGTGGCGCACCCCGTGCGTCATCAAGGCGTCGATCTTCTTCTCCAGCGCCGCCACCGAACCGAAGAAAAGCGCCCCCTCGACTTCGACAACGGCGATGGTGGGGCCGTGACGTTCCAGGAAACGCAGGCGTTCGGGGTCGCCATGGATGCGCGCCGCCAAGGCGTTGGCCGGATAGCACCGTCGAATGGGCGAGCGGGCCATGCGCGCCACGAACACCACCAGCGTCAGCAGCAAGCCCACGCCAACCGCGACCACCAGGTTGAAGGCCAGTGTTGCGGCCATCACCGTGCCGACCGCCAGCATGTCGGCAAGCGGCCAGTTGCGGATTCCCCGGCGGAAGAAACTCAGCGACCACTTGTCCACCAGGTCGAAGGCCACGACCAGCAGCAGCCCGGCCAGCACCGCGCGCGGCAGCATCGCCACCACCCAGCCCATGCCCAGCACCAGCAGCAGGCCCATGGCGGCGGTCACAAGCGGCCCAAGGGCGCTGCGGCTGCCGGCCTTGACCAGCACCACCGCCCGCGCGGTGGACCCCGACCCGGGCAGCATCCACATCAGCCCCGCCAGCACGTTGGCGAAACCCTGGGTCGCCAGCTCGCGGTTGCAATCCGAGCGGCGCAAGGTCATGGCGTCCAACGTCACCGAGGCCAGCAGGGCATCCAACGATGATAGCGCCGCCATGGATAGAGCGGCCGGGACCATGATGTTCAGGACGGCGGAATCCAGGGGCCATTGCTGGGACAGCATCAGCATCAGGTCGGCCGGGGATGGCAACCCTGCGTCGGGCAGCGGGCTGACGGTGCCGCCCAGCCCGCCGGCCATGCCCAGGGCGTCGGCGGCGTGATAGGCCAGCGTGCCCGCCGCCATGCCGATCACCGCCGACGGCACGGCCTTGATCAGCCGGGCCGACAGCAGCATCGCGGCCGCCGTGCCCAGCCCCAGGGCCAAGGTGCCGGGCTGGATCATGTGCCACACATCGGGCAGTGCCATCAGCGACGCCTGCTTGGGGATTCCCGCCAGCGTCCGCACCTGGCTCAAGAGGATCAGGATGGCCGAGCCGTTGAGGAAGCCCGCCACCACCGGATAGGGGATGAAGCCGGCCAGCCGCCCCAGCCGCAGGGCGGCGAATCCCACCTGGATGATTCCGGCCAGCACCACTTCCGCCTGGGCCAGCGCCAATGCGGCCAGCGCCCCCTGGTTGCCGTCGAAGCCGGGCAGTTGGGCCAATTGCGACAGGCTTGCGGCGAACACCAGGCAGGTGGCGGCGCGCGGCCCGGTGACGGTCGAGGCGTTCCCCCCGAACATGGCGGCAACGGCACCGGTCAGCGCCGCCCCCAGCAAGCTGGCGACAATCCCCAGGCCGATCCAGTTGTATCCCAGCGCCGCGCCGACAATGGCGCCATAGGCCATGCTTTGCGGCACCGACGCCATCAGGCAGGCGAGTGCCCCCGTCAGTTCCCGTCCGGGCTTGGCCGTGAGCGGCGGATCGACCAGGTTGGGCAGCAGACGCGACAGCAATCGGCGCGGCCGAACGGGCCGCGCTTCCGACACAATCCCTTCGAACACTATAGTTACCCCCTGCACTCGGGCGAATTCCGGCGCCCCTTTAGCATAGGGTTCATCCGCGCGGTGTCACGTTAAACCCGCGATGCGGGCCGTCGCCCGCCAGGGCCTTGGCGCCGGTCCTTATTCAATTGAACGGCTGCAGGTTGTCCAGGAACTGCCGGGCCGATCCCTGCCAGGAATAGCGGGCGGCGAAGGCGCGGCAGTGGTCGTGTGACAGCGACAGCGCCATCCGGGCGGCCTGGCCCAAATCCTCGTGCAGGATGCCCACCTGCGGGTCGTCGATCACGTCCAAGGGACCCGCCACCGGATAGGCCGCCACCGGCAGGCCGCAGGCCAAGGCTTCCAGCAGCACCAGGCCGAAGGTGTCGGTCCGGCTGGGGAACACGAACACGTCGGCATCGGCGTAATGGGCGGCCAATTCCTTGCCATGCTTGGCGCCGACGAACACGGCGTCGGGAAAGCGCGCCTGCAGCGACGCCCGCTGCGGGCCGTCGCCCACCACCACCTTGGTGCCGGGCAGGTCAAGCGACAGGAAGGCGTCCAGGTTCTTCTCCACCGCCACCCGGCCCACCGACAGGAAGATGGGGCGCGGCAGCCCCTCGAAAACGGGGGCGTGGGCGGGATTGAACAGGTCGGTATCGACGCCCCGCGACCAGCGGCGGATGCGCTTGAAGCCGCGCCGGTTCAGCTCGGCCTCGATGGTGGGGGTGGCGACCATCACGCTGGCGGCCGGGCCATGGAACCGGCGCATCACCGCATAGGAAACCCCCACCGGCACGCCGAAGCGGGCGCGGACGTATTCGGGGAAGCGGGTGTGGTAGGCGGTGGTGTAGGGCAGTTTGCGGGCCCGGCAATACTTGCGCGCCGCCCAGCCCAGCGGGCCCTCGGTGGCGATGTGGATGGCGCAGGGCTGGCTGTCCTCGATCAGTTTGGACAGCTTGTGCCCGGGAAACAGCGACAGCCGGATCTCGGGATAGGTGGGGCAGGGCATGGTGCGAAAGCGGTCGGGGGTGATCATGGTCACCGCATGCCCGGTTTTCTCCAGCTCTCCCACCAGCACCGACAGGGTGCGCACCACTCCGTTCACCTGGGGCTTCCAGGCGTCGCTGACGATGACGATGCGCATCAGGCGGCCTCTCTCTTCTTGCCGTCGGCGGTTTCGGGGACGGCCTTCGCCACCCAAATCCTATGAGGCCGGCTTGGGATCAAATGATGTTCATGTTACGAGTCACGCTGCCGTAACATTTATTGTCATGAAGACTTAATGCGGTGCCGGGCGCTTTGATGCCGCTGTCGGGAGATGCGGGCGCCTTTGCCGTCGTCGGATGGCGTTTTCCAATTCTTAACGATTGGTCAACCGGGCCGGGATAGGTTTTCCAGCCACCATCGTCTTCGCTCACCGGCTGCGGATGTCTCCCATGCCTCGAAAAACGCCCGCTTTCGCTTCCGTGGACACTGTGGCGCGAGTGGCGATGTTTCGGAGCATGGTGCGTATTCGGCGCATCGAGGAGGCGATCGCCACCGCCTATCCCCAGCAGGAAATGCGGTGCCCGGTACACCTTTCCATCGGCCAGGAAGCCATCGCGGCGGGTGTGGCCCAGGCCTTGCGGGTGTCCGACCAGGTGGTCAGCAACCACCGCAGCCATGCCCACTATTTGGCCAAAGGCGGCGATTTGCGCGTCATGTTGGCCGAGCTTTACGGGCGTCAAACCGGTTGCGCGCAGGGCCGGGGAGGCTCGATGCATCTGATCGATCCCGGGGCGGGGGTGCTGGCGGCGCTGCCCATCGTGGCCGGTTCCATGCCGGTGGGGGTGGGCGCCGCCTTGGCCATGCGGCGGGCGGGACGCGACGACGTCGTGGTCATCTTTTGCGGCGACGCCGCCATCGAGGAAGGGGTGTTCCACGAAAGCGCCAATTTCGCCGCCCTCAAACGGCTTCCCGTGATTTTCGTGTGCGAGAACAACCTTTATTCCGTCT
>DATGXU010000345.1:0-6921 GCA_035298685.1 Magnetospirillum sp.
AGGGCGACCACCTGCGCTTCTTCCAGCATGGTCATGGCGGCGCCGCCGGCACGGTGCGGCATGTCGACGATCACGTAATGGAAGTGACGCTTCAGTTCGCCGACCAGTTCGCGCAGGGCGTCGGCGTCAAGCTGCTCGCCGCTGTCCAGTGAATTCTGCGCCGACAGAATGAACAGCTTGCCGCCAATGCTGACCATGGTGCGATCCAGGTATTGCGGATCGAGGCGCCGCACGTTCTTCAGCACGTCGGTCAGGCCGTTGTTGCACTGGGTCCCCAACATGATGTTGAGCGGACCGCCATAGGGGTCGAGATCCAGCAACGCGACGCGACGATCGACATTGTGGGCCAGGTACCAGGCAACGTTGGCCGCCACCGTGGACACGCCGACGCCACCGCGGGCGCCGACGCAGGCCACCAGCTTGCCGGTGCGCACCTGATGCACCGGCGCCACCACCGCCCCCGGACCGCCCAGCAGGCGGGTCAGCAGGTCGATGGTCAGCGGCTTCGAGATGTACTCGTCCACGCCCATGCGCAGCAATTCGCGGAACAGGCCGACGTCGTTACGTTCGCCGATCACCACCACCGAGACGCTGGGCGCGCACACTTCCGCCAGGGCCGACAGTTCCGACAGCGCCATGGTCGACGCCGAAATATCGACGACCAGCTGGCGCGGCGGACGTTCCAGCTTGGCCATGAATTCGGTGGCGTCGGCCAAGGTGCCTTGGCGGATGTAGGTGTGCGGCATCATCCGGCTGAGCGCGAAACGCTCCACGGTCTCCGTGCTCTGCTCGTCGGCCAGAAAGGCGACGAACTCGGCGTAGTTCGGAGCCCCGCGCGTGGGGTGAGCCAAGCTCTCGATCAACGACATGGCGTGCCTCCCGTCGGCTATTTGCTGCTCGCGCCAGCGGTGGACGTGGTCTGGCGCAACGGAATGACCTTGTCGTCGTTGTAGCGACCGACGCCGCGGGCCACGTTCCCCCCGTCCTCGCCGCCAAAGCTGCGCGGCACCGCCAGATCGGCGGGATCGGTCACCATGTTCACCAGGTTGTTGTAGGTGGCGCAGCCGAAAGCCATGGAGGGCCGAACCTCGTCGCTGGTCACCTCGTTGGGGGTGACCATGTCGCCGCAGGACGGCGCGGTGGCCGTATAGCGGACGAACTCAAGACTGGCGGCACCCTCGGCGGCGTTGGGCACCACCGTGGCAATGGCCGGATCGAGACCCATGGCGACGATGCGGCTGCGCATTTCCAGCGCCCCCGGAACGACGGCGCCCTTGGGCAGGCGCACCCGAACGCGCACGGCGGAATCGCCCGACTTGGCCAGCGCCGCGGCGATGGCCCGGCTTTCCGCCGGCGTCGGCGCCGCCGTATCGGCAACCGACACCGTCTCGACCAGCGTCGAGCTTTTGCGGATGACCGCCGAACTGGGCAGATCGGTGTAATCGGGGTTGGGGAAACAGCCGCCGAGCAGGACCGCCAAAGCAAAGGCCGGACAGATCGCGAGGAAGCGGTGCATTCAAGTCCTCCTCAGTAAACGAAGCCAGCCGGGCCGACCAGACGGGGCGCATCGGGCGCCAGCGGATCGGTGCCCAGATGCTGCTGGGTGACATATTCCACGTCGGACGCGGGCTTGAGGTTCTGCAGCGGAGTCTGCAGTCGGTTGCCATCGGCCGGCTTGACCGTATAGGCGGTGACGATCACCACCAGCTCGGTCTTGTTGTTGCGATATTGCTGGGACGAGAACAACTTGCCCAGGATCGGCAGATCGCCCAGGCCAGGCAGGCGGGCCACCACGTCGCGCATGTTGTCCTGCAACAGGCCGCCGATGGCGAAGCTCTGGCCGCTGGCCAGTTCCACCGTGGTTTCCACGCGCCGCACGGACAGGCCGGGGATGGTGAAGCCATTGAGGGTCACCGCGTTGTTGGCGGACAGCTCGCTCACCTCGGGGCGGACCAGCAGGCTGATGCGGTCGGACGACAGCACGGTGGGCGTGAAGTCCAGCGACACGCCGAACTGGCGGAAGGTGACGCTGACCGAGTTGGTGCCGCTTTGAACGATCGGGATCGGGAATTCGCCGCCCACCAGGAAGCTGGCGGTCTGGCCCGAAACGGCGGTCAGATTGGGTTCGGCCATGACCGAAACCAGACCCTCTTGGTCGAGGGCGTCGATCACCGAGTTGATGTCGTAGTTGCGGGTATGGAAGCCGGCGACGGTGCCCCAGCCGGTGGCGGGCAGCAGCCACGAGCCGGTGTCGTCGTCGATGAAGTCGCGGCCGTTGGTCATGCCCAGCAGCAGCTTGCCCGGCGACAGGAAGGCCTGCCAGTTCACGCCGAATTGCTGGTTGATGTCGCGCGACACCTCGGCCACGCGCACCCGCAGGTTCACCTGGGTCGGCTGGCGCACGCTGACATTGTTGATCAGCCGCTCTTCCTTGCCGAGCAAGGGCTGCAGGGTGTCGGCCACCGCCGAAACCTGAGCGGCGGTGTCGACCGCACCGCCCACCATCACCGAGCCCGGCGCCGACGTCAGCGTGAACCGGTGGGCGGGGAACCGCTGGCGCAGCAAATCCTGCATTTCGGTCAGGTTGTGGCGAACCACCACCGTCTTGCGCAGGACTTCGTTGTCGCGGCCGTCGATCGCGTACAGCGTGGTGGTGCCCGCCTTTTTGCCGAGCAGGAAGATGGTGTTGCCCGAAGGCACCTGCACGTCCGCGATCTCGGGATTGGCGACGAACACGCTGACTGCCGGGCGCGACAGGCGAATCAGCTCGCCGGTACCCGTTGCCAGCTCGTAACGATCCTCGACCTCGGCGGCCTGGGCGGTCGAGGCGGACAGCGGCGCAAGCACGTTCCCCCACGGACATGCCACCACGGTCGCCATGACGGCCAAACGGAACAGGACTGAAGCACGCACAATCATTGGAATTCCCCTGTTCGACAGTCGCCTACTTGGCGTCGCCCGAGCCTCTGAACACCCGCACCGGCGTCGGCGCGGCCGCAGCGCCACTGCTGACGACCTGACGCGGGGCAGCCCGCACCGGTTCGGCAGTGTCGCGCACCACCTGCGAGACGTCCTTGCCCCACACCGGTTCGGCGGGCCTGCGGGCCGCTTCGGCGGCGGAGGGATCGGCGTCGGCCGCCGGACGAACGACCGCCAGGCTGCGAAGCGCCAGGGACAGCTGCCCCAGACGGCTGACCACGGCCACCGACTCCGCATCGCGCGGGCTGACCTCGAGGGTCACCGTGCGGGCGTTGCCCGAGGACTGGACCTGCTGACCGTTGGCGGGCTCGGCCTCGGGGATGCGAAGCGCCTGCCCCACGGCGATGACACGCACGTCGGCCAGAACGGTTTCGCTGGCCACCTTGGGCGGCCCACCGGCATCACTGTCGCGAGTTGTAAGGCTGTGAGTAAGGATGAGATCCACTCGGTCGCCCGGCAGGGTCAGGCCGGCATTGCCCGAGACATCGTCGATGGCGACGGAAACCGCCCGCATACCCGGCTGCAATGCAGCCGCCAGGAAGCCCGGCGCATCGGGATAAACCACGTCGCGGTCGGTGACGGCGGCGCCTTCGTCGATCGCCCGGCGCACCACGGCACCCGGCAATTTCTGCGCGGCGGGGCTGCCTTTGGTGATATCGCCTTTTTGGACTTCGGCAACAGGGACATCGCGCCAGGTCAGGTCGTCGGCCTTCAGCAAGGTGCCGACAGGCAACTTCGCCACCGCGACCTGGACCGCTGCCATGGGCGGCGGCGGCGGCGCGGACGTCGAAGCGATGAACATGCCCCGCAGCAGCAGCGCCGCGACCAGGGCCAGACCGAGAACCGAGACGATGCGCAAGACGACGCGCAGATTCATGGACGTTCAGCCTCCGCTGAAATCGCCGCCAATCACCCAGCGCCGGCAGGAACCGCGAGAGCGGAGACCACCCCCCCCACGGCCAGGGCGGCACCGTATGGCACGCCATGATCCGGAGAAAAGAGATCCAAAACTTTCGTGACACCGACCGGAAGGGACAGGCGGAGAAGCAGGCGGGCGGAGATTCCGATGATGGCGATCGCCAGACCGGCAACCGACACCACGACAATCGCCGCCGCCGCGTTTTGCGGGCCGGCCCAGATGAAAACCGCTGTCGCCAGCTTGACGTCGCCCCCAGCCATCCAACCGAAATGGTAGAAAACCAAGGTGACGCAAAAGGCCAGCCCCGCCACCCCCACATGGGCGAGAACCAGCCCCCAATTCCACCCGGAGAGCACCGCGAAGGCGGCCCAGAGCAGAATCGGAGCGGCGACCAGACGGTTGTCGATCAAGCGCCAGCCGATATCCCTGCCTGCCGCCGCCATGAAAACCAAGGCGGCGGTCCAGGCAAGAACCATTACTTGTTGGTGCCGGTCTGCGCGTTGGTCAGCGCGGTGCTGACGTTCGAGAACACGCCGCCAACGCCGTTCTTCAGGTTGGAGGTGGTGATGCCCGCGACCACGCCCAGCACGATCAGGCCGGCCAGGATCGAGTATTCCAGAGCAGCAACGCCCTTCTTGTCGTTCTTCAGGTTGCGGATGAAGCGCAGCATATTGATTCCCCTCATCTAAACATTTGATCAGGCAGTGGATTTATCCCGCCCACACCGATTGTACGGTGATCACCCGAGAATGATGCTCGCCAAAACTCATCTATTTGTAATCATGTTTTTTGGCCGAATGTTTTTGACATTGTCGCAATATCTATGCCCTTGGTATTGGTCTCGATGCCTGCCCCAGGCATATTATCGAAACAACTCCACTCACCGCCTACGTCTCGTCAATTGGTATAGGGAGCGGAATCGCACCAATACCCTGATGGAATTGAGGTTTTTACCCCAACGTATAAGATTTACCGATTCACCACCCATGGTTGCCAGATTTCTCGCCCCACATTCCAGCGCGAGAACGCCGCATGCGGATGGCACATATTCCAAAATTGCATACCTCAGCCAATCCCCCAAAATCCTGGAACTTTTTCCAGGGTCGGGTGGTATCGATGGTCAGCCTGACTAATGTCAGGCGCCCATTATCCGGCTGCCTAATGGTTGTGAGCACCTGCCTCATGTTATAAGAAACATCCAGGATGTTTTTTAGGGGGACGAAAAGTGGGGTTCAGCGATCTTCAGCTTGATCTCGACCTGATGCGGGGGGCAGGCATCCGCCCGACCCGGCAGCGAGTCATCATCATGCGGGTCATCCGCCAGGGCGGACGCCGCCATCTGACGCCGGAAGGACTGTTGAAGGAACTGAGCGAAGCGGGCATGCGGGTCGCGCTGGGAACGGTGTACAACACCCTCAACCAGTTCGCGTCGGCCGGCCTGTTGCGCCGTGTGGGCGTGGGCGACCGCAACTTCTATTGCACCAGCACCGAAGAACATCACCATTTCTTCGACGAGGAAACCGGCCGCCTGGAAGATATCCCCGGGCCGCAGCCGACGGTCAGCAACCTGCCGACCCCGGCGCCGGGAATGCAGGTGGTGGGCGTCGATGTGGTGGTACGCGTGCGCCGCGCCGCGCACTGATCGGGCTCCTATCCCTTTGACAGGGGGCGGAAACCGTCTTTGTGAGTCTTCCGTCCTCGTTCCCGTCATCGCCGGGCTTGACGCACTGCTGTCCGGTCAAGTTTCTGCGGGTCGTTCGGAAAGCGTCTGCAAGTAAGCGTTTGCGGCCGATATCGTGCCGCTGGGACGCAATTTGAATGACCACAGAGGCACTGAGACACAGAGAAGGGAAAAAGGGAGAAATAATTTTCTCTTTTATTCTTCCTCTGTGTCTCTGTGCCTCTGTGGTTCAAAATAGTCATCCTGGCACTGTGTGCCCGTTGTGAGGGGGCATATCAGGCAGAGCCCCTTCGCTTGCGATGCTCTCTCAGGATGACAAGTCTTCTTTGACCGGACAGCAGTGTGCTTGCCCCGCGCATCGACGCGGCGCCGTCCATCCCATTGTTTTCAAAGGAATTCATGCGGAACCGCGTGGATGGCCATGTCAAGCACGGCCATGACGAAAGGGGCGAACCGCAGGCTGTTAAAGCGTGATGCCCGAGATGTGCATCACGCTTTAACCTTTATGATTACGCGCCCGCACGGGGCGCCTTAGCCGCGCGCCCCCGACAGCAGACCACGGGCGATGACTTGGGCCTGGATTTCCGCCGCGCCCTCGAAGATGTTGAGGATGCGGGCGTCGCAGATGATGCGGCTGATCTGGTATTCCTCGGCATAGCCGTTGCCGCCGTGGATCTGCAGCGCGTTGTCGGCGTTGGACCAGGCGACGCGGGCGCCCAGCAGCTTGGCCATGCCGGCCTCGATGTCGCAGCGGTGACCGCCGTCCTTTTCACGCGCCGAGAAATAGGTCAGCTGGCGGGCGATCATGGTTTCCACCGCCGCCCAGGCCACCTTGCAGGCGACGCGCGGGAAGGCATAGATGGGCTTGCCGAACTGCACGCGGTCCTTGGCGTATTGCTGGCCCACTTCCAGCGCGTTCTGGGCCACGCCGACGGCGCGGGCGGCGGTCTGGATGCGGGCGGATTCAAAGGTTTCCATCAACTGCTTGAAGCCCTGGCCCTCGACGCCCCCCAGCAGGTTGGCGGCGGGAACCTTGAAGCCGTCGAAGCCCAGCTCGTACTCCTTCATGCCACGATAGCCCAGCACCTTGATCTCGCCGCCGGTCATGCCGGGGGTGGGGAAGGGCTCGGCCTCGGTGCCGCGGGTCTTGGGCGCCAGCAGCATGGACAGGCCGCGCCAGTCCTTGGAGTCCGGATTGGTGCGCACCAGCAGGGTCATCAGGTCGGAACGGCTGGCATGGGTGATCCAGGTCTTGTTGCCGGTCACCCGATAGACATCGCCATCCTTCACCGCGCGCGTACGCAGGGAGCCGAGATCCGAACCGGTATTGGGTTCGGTGAAG
>DATGXU010000346.1:0-13533 GCA_035298685.1 Magnetospirillum sp.
GTTATAGCGCAGCAGGGCTTCCAGCAGGAACGCGGTCATCACCACGCGCGACGCCGGGCCGTACAACAGGAACAGCCAAAGATTATGATCGTCCATCCGCGTCAGTATGCCGTGCGGGGCATAGACGACGGCGAAGCCGACGAAAGCCAGCGTGATGTAGCGCAGGCAGGGCTCGCCGCTGGCCAGGAAGCAGCGGAACGACACCCATGCGGCGAACAGCGACAGCGCGATGGCGATGCCGACGGCGAATTCGTGAAAAAGGTGGTCGTGGAACACCAAGGCCGGCGATTGGTAGTGCCGCAGATAGAGCACCAACGCCAATGGCAACAGGACAAGCCCGACCTCAAGACCGCCCTTGTAGAGGGCGGTCAGGCGCAGAAGGGCTTTGTTCTCCCCCTGTCGAACCCCGTTCGTCACCAAGTCCTCTGCCCATCCTTCACCCTATCCAAAGGATAGGTGTGACCTTTGAATCCTTCAAGAAAAACCTCCGGGCTCCAAGACCTTAACTTGATTCCGCCCGTCGATGGCGTAACCATTCGAACGATCATGAGCATTGAACACCCCCACGGCGCCGCCCCGCAGACTGGCCGGCACAGCATCATCGTTCGGGCCTTCCTGTTGGGTGAACGCCTGGACACCCGCGGCTTCGAGCAGAAACAGGCGTTGGCCACGACGCCGCTGACCGTGCGCATGGGCCGCAACGGCTATGCGGTGCTGTTCCGCTATGGCGTGGTGGTGCTGTTCGACGTCACCGCCGACGAGGAAGCCCACTGCCTGGCCGATCTGAGCCGTCTGGTCACCGACCCGCTGCCCGAGCCCGGCCGCGACCAGGCCAATCTGGATCTGGTGCCCGGCAGCACCGAACAGGTGGACCCCGACGGCAACATCATCCTGTCCGAGCTGACGCCCGAGCGCATGCAGATCGTTGCCGACGTTCTGGCCAAGGACGTCATGCTGGATTATTTCGAAATCAAGGTGGCCAGCGTCTTCGACCGCGTCGAACCGCTGGCGGCGCGCCTCAAGCATCACGGCAACCGCAATTTCAAGACCCGCGAGCTGCTATCGCATATCGGCGACGTCCTGCTGACCCAGCACCGCATGGTCGGCCGCGCCGAGGTGCTCGAGAAGCCCGAGGTGCTGTGGTACACCCCCGAACTCGAGGGCCTGTTCGGCCGCCTCGAGCGCGAATATGAAATCCGCGAACGCTCGCGCGCCATCGACAACAAGCTGGAAGTGATCGGCGACACCGCCGAGACGCTGCTGGATCTGGTGCACACCAGCAGGTCCCAGAAGGTGGAATGGTACATCGTCGGCCTGATCCTGTTCGAGATCCTGCTGAGCCTGTACGAGAAGGTGTTTCGTTAGCCCGCCAGATGCCGGTAGATGCGCGGCAGCGCCGCCGACAATTGGGCAAGGTGGTGGACGATGGCGAAGCTGCCGCGCCCGAACAGGTGCGGGAAATAGCTCTGCGCCTTGCGGTCGATGGTGACGCCGAACACCGCCAGTCCCTTGGCGCGGGCCTCGTGGATGGCCTTGCGGGTGTCCTCGACGCCGTAACGCCCCTCGTAATGATCCACGTCGTTGGGCTTGCCGTCGGTGATGACCAACAGCAGGCGGTGGCGGTTGGGCCGTTGCTCCAGCTCGGCGGCGGCGTGGCGGATGGCGGCGCCGATGCGGGTGTAATAGCCCGGCTTCATGGCGCCGATGCGCCGCATCACCCGCTCGCCCAGCGGCTCGTCGAAGCCCTTCAGGGTGTCCACCTTGACCCAGGCCCGCTTGCGCGAGGTGAAGCCGTAGATGGCGAACGGGTCGCCGCAGGCGGCAAGGCCGTGGGCGAACACCGCCAAGGCTTCCTTTTCCACGTCCAGCACGCGGCGGTTTTCGATCCAGGCGTCGGTGGACAGCGACGAATCCACCAGCACCGCCACCGCCAGATCGCGTTCCATGGGCCGCCGCTGCAGATAGACGCGATCCGAACACTGCCCCGACGCCGCCAGATCGGAGCGGGAGCGCACCACCGCCTCGGTGTCCAGTTCGGTGCCGTCCATCTGTCCGCGCAGGATCAGGGCCTTGGTGCGCAGCGCCTCGAACTGGCGCTTGACCTGCCGGATGCGGCGCTTGGCCTGTTCGTCGGGCACCCAGTGCTCGCCCTCTTCCGGCGCCAGCCCCACCATGACCTTGCAGTGATCCTTGTGGTAACAGGCGGCGCGGTGATCCCATTCGGGATAGAGATGGGTGCCGGCCAGACGGGTGACGTCGGTGGCCTCGGGCGGCAGGTCCAGGTCGAATTTCAGCTTGGTCGCCGCCTTCTTGCCATGGCTGGAGATGACGATCTTGTCCATCTCGTCGGCAGCCTTTTTCGCTTCTTCCTCGTCGGGGTCGTCGGCGCCGCGGTTGACGTTGACCATGTCGGCGAACGACAGAATCTTTTCGAAGCGGTTCAGGATCAGCGGGTCCTTGCGGTCGGCATTGTCCTGACGCTTGCGCTCGGCGCGGCGGCGCTTGTCCTCGGAGTCCTGCTCTTCCTTCTTGGCTCCCGCCTCGGACATCTCCTCGTCGGCGGGGCGGTCCTCGGGCGGGCGGTGCAGCGCCTCGCCCCATAACGGCACCGGCAGGAACGGCCGGTAATCGGCGGGCGCAGACATGTCCGCAGACACATCCGGCGCTGGCGGCCCACCCAGCATGGCATCGACCACGGCTTCTACCTGCGCTTCCACGCCGGACAGCGGGCGCTGGGGCCGTTGTGCGCGCAGGGCGGCGCACAAGGTTTGGTGCCGGGCGGCCATGCCGGGATAAGCGGTCAACACCGCCTCGGTCGCGCGGCGGGCACGGCCTAGAAAGGCCAGATCGGCGCGCAGCGGGTCGGCCTCGGTCGGCCCCGCCGGCTCGAGCGCCGCGAAAAACGCCGCCAGCCAGAAATAGAGATCGCGGTTCAGCGCCGCGTCGGCGAAGTGGTCGAGCATGTCGGGCAGCGCCAGCGAAACCTCGTCGCGCGTCGCCACCATCATGCGTTCGTCGTCCATGCCGATACGCTGTTTCCAGCTCAGCCGATGGGTCGAGGTACGCAACGACGCGGCGGTCAGGGCAACGCCCCTGTCGCCGCCCAGGCCGCGAAAGAACACCGCCAGCGACGCCCGCACCTGATCCAGGCTGACCGCCGCCTCGGGATGGCGCGGCCAGGAATGCTTTTCGCCCACCAGCCGGTGCCACAGGCGACCGACCTTTTCTTCCAGTTCGAACGCCTCGATCCACGACATGGCCGTTTATCCGAACACCGCCAGAACCACCTCGGCCAGACCTTTCTTGACGTCGGAATCGTCGGTCAGCGGCTCGATCATGGCGGCCTGCACGGCCTCGGCCATGGACATGCCGGCCTGCACCAGGGTGGCGCAATAAACCAGCAGGCGGGTGGAAACGCCCTCTTCCAGATCGTGGCCCTTCAGCGCCCGCAGACGGGCGGCCAGCATGACCAGGGAATGGGCCTTGGCCTCGGACAGGCCGGTTTCGGCCACCACCACCTGGCGCTCGACCTCGGCGGGCGGGAAGTCGAACTCGATGGCGACGAAACGCTGCCGGGTGGACGGCTTCAGTTGCTTCAGTACGTTCTGGTAGCCGGGGTTGTACGACACCACCAGCATGAAGTCGTCGGGGGCCTCCAACAGCTCGCCGGTGCGGTCCAGCGGCAGCAGGCGGCGGTCGTCGGTCAGCGGGTGCAGCACCACGGTGACGTCCTTGCGGGCCTCGACCACCTCGTCCAGATAGGCGATGCCGCCATGGCGCACGGCGCTGGTCAGCGGGCCGTCGGCCCACACGGTGTCGCCGCCCTTCAGCAGATAGCGGCCGGTGAGGTCGGCGGCGGTCAGGTCGTCGTGGCACGACACGGTATAAAGCGGCCGCCCCACCTTGGCCGCCATGTGGGCGACGAACCGGGTCTTGCCGCAGCCGGTCGGGCCTTTCAGCAGCAGCGGCAGCTTGTGGGCATAGGCCAGTTCGAACAGGCGGCATTCGTTGCCGACCGGCAGGTAGAACGGAATGTCGGCCAGAACCGGGGCCGGGGCGGCGGACGTGGACATGGAAATTCTCCGGAAAAGGGCGGGGCGGCCGCTGGCCGCCCCGGATCAAAGGGTGTCCTATTCGGCGGGCTGATAGCCGGCCCGGGCGGTAACGCGGGCCTTGCCCGGCACCACCAGCGACCACACGATCAGCACCACGCCCAGCAGGGTGACCACGCCGGCGCCCAGGCGGAACCAGTAGAACAGGCCCAGCTGCTCTTGCACTTCCATGAAGCTCATGCCCAGCACGCGCTGCAGATGGGTCTGCACCACACCGGCGAAGGTCAGGGCGAAGGTCATGAAAGCCACCGCCGCCGAAGTGATCCAGAAGCCCCACATGTTGAGCACCTGGTTGTACGGCTCGCGCTTGAGCAATTGCGGCATGGCATAGGTGAACATGGCGATGTTCAGCATCACGTAGGCGCCGTAGAAGGCCAGATGGCCGTGGGCCGCGGTGACCTGGGTGCCGTGAGTGTAGTAGTTGATGGGGGCCAGGGTGTGCAGGAAGCCCCACACGCCGGCGCCGAAGAAGGCGAACACCGAGCAGCCCAGGCTCCACAGCAGCGCGGCCTTGTTGGGATGCTGGCGGCCACCTTTCCACGCCATGTAGAAGGTGAACACCACCATGGCGAAGAACGGCAGCACTTCCAGCGTCGAGAACACCGAGCCGATCCACTGCCAATAGGCGGGAGTGCCGATCCAGTAATAATGGTGGCCGGTGCCCAGGATGCCCGAGAACAGGGCCAGGCCGATGATGACGTACAGCCACTTCTCGACCACTTCGCGGTCGACGCCGGTCAGCTTGATCATCAGGAAGGCCAGCACCGACGCCATGACCAGTTCCCACACGCCTTCCACCCACAGATGGACGACCCACCACCAGAACATCTTGTCGAGCACAAGGTTGTCGGGGTTGTACAGCGAGAACAGGAAGAAGACGGCGATGCCCCACAAACCCAGCAGCAGCACGTTGGTGATGGCGGTCTTGCGGCCCTTCAGCACCGTCATGGTGACGTTGTAGAGGAACATCAGCGCCACCACGACGATGGCCAGCTTGATCCACAGGGGCTGTTCCAGGAACTCGCGGCCTTCGTGAATGCGGAACAGATAGCCGATTACGGCGGCGGCGGCGCCGAATAGGAACAGCCAGAACTGCACGATCGCCAGCTTGGGGCTATGCAGTTCCGTCTCGGCTTCCTCGGGGATCAGGTAATAGGCACCGCCGAAAAAGCCCATCAGCAACCAGACGATCAGCGCGTTGGTGTGAATCATGCGGGCGATGTTGAACGGCACCAGATCGGACAGGAAATTCGGCATCACCACGATGGTGCCAAGGATGGTACCGAACAGGACCTGGGCGACGAACAGGGCAAGCGCGCCGCCAAAATAATACAGCGCGACTTTTTGCGATTGATACTTCATGGCTTCACCTTCCCCGTTAGCCGCTGACCTTGGGCGGCCAGTTCTGGGTATCGACCTCGCTGGTCCACTTCAGGAAATCGACCAGGTTGTCCAATTCGGTCTCGGAAAGATTGAATTGCGGCATCTGGCGGCGGCCCGCGATGCCCGAGGGCTGGCCCTTCATCCAGGCCTTCAGCGCCTCGCGGGCGCCGTCGGCGTCTTCGCGGCCGCCGTAGCGAACCCAGACATTGCCCAGCTCGGGGGCGTAATAGGCACCTTCGCCCATCAGGGTGTGGCAGTCGATGCAGGCTTTGCTTTCCCAAACGTGCTTGCCGGCCGCCACCGACTTGGTGATGGGATTGGCGGTGGCGATGGCGTTGGCCTTGCTGACGCTGTGCGCGGTCAAGGCGACGAACACCACGAAGAAGAAGGCCGTGCCGCCATAGAAAATATTGCGGGCCGCGGCTTTCGTCAGTGTCTCGGACATGGTCGCTCCTCGGACTGAGGGAATGAACTCCGTCCACCGCGGTTCCCCCCCCGCCGGTGGCTGAAATCCGTTGTCGTGGCAGGGCTATTCCCGACCTTGCGTGTCAACTTAAGGGGCACGCAGGGGACCAGCTTTAACGTTGGTCAAGTCCCTGCCATCGGCGGGGCGCCAACGGCGAGGCGGAGCCATCGCTTGGGCGGGGGCGCGAACCGGGGGCCGGGCCGCCTGTTGGAGGCAAGAGCCGCAAGACGGCGGAATTCAAAACGGCGGTGGCCTGCTTAACCGCGAATAGCCCGTATCGGCCTTCTCGGACAGGACACTCGCAGGAAAAGGGAGATGCGCATGATCCGTCTGCTATCCGCAGCCGCCTTGGCGGTTCTGCTTGCCGCGCCGGCGATGGCCCAAAGCGTGTCGCCGAGCGAACGCTCGGACCCGTCGCTGCAGAACCAGGGTTCGTCTTCGGTGCCAGGCTCGTCGGGCCAAACGCAGACCAACCCCAACCTGTCGGGCCAGACCCCCATCGATTGCCTGCCCAACGACCCGCGGCCGGCGTGCCAGACCGCGCAATTGCCCGGCCAGGAGCCGGGCAGCAGCAGCAGCGTCAGCCCAAGCACCCCTGCCGAACGCGAAGGCTCGTCCGGCATGGGCGGTTCGGGCTCGATGGGATCGCAACCTTCGGGGTCGTCGGGAAGCATGGGGCGCTGAGGCTGTTTCCGCCCCGGCGGAACCACGTCCAGGCTCGGCCTCAGACGCAGTCCGGCCCCCGCTCGCGGGGGCCGTTTCTTATGGCGTCGGCAGCAGCACGCGGCGGGTCACCGCCCAATTGGCCAGCAGCCGGTCGAAGCTGCGGTTATGGCGCAACAGCCATTGCGACACCGCCTCGCGCACCACCAGCCGGTCGCGGTCGGCGCAGATGCCGGCGCTTTGCATGGCGACAAGCTGTTCCTTCAGCCCCTCGTGCTCGGCGCGATGGTCGGCGGCCAGCGGATAGTCGGCCGCCTCCATCAGGGCGTCCTGACGGGCGAAACTGCGATCGACGAATTTCAGGATGGCGGCGATGCGGGCGCATTGGGTGCGGTCGCATTCACCATGCTGGCGGCGGCATTCCACCAGGGGGTCGAAAATCTTGCCCATCAGAAAGCACAAGCTTTCCGTGTCGGCATCGATTTCACGCACACCGGTCGACAATTCCGTCGGCCCCAAATCGGGCATGTGATGTCCCCGGATACCCTTGTTTTCCAGCGGCGGCACTCTACGCCGGGCGCCCGGCGAACGGCAACCCAAGAATGCAGACAATCATTCCAATCTTGGGTGAAGCCAACTACGACTTTTGAATGAGCCGACACCATGCGCGCCGATGGCGCCTGTCCCGACGGGCGACAGAGCGGATGGCGGCAATGCATGCAACACTTGCTAGTATTGAGACACCACCACGAATACAGCCGTTGAGCAGGGCGTGTTCGGACTGTTGGCAAGACAGGGCAGTCTGTGCCATGTGGGACGTACATTTTTGAAACACTTTCGCAACGCAACATACGCAATCCGTTGCGCAGCGTCCTGGACAAAGTCTAAACTGAATAGGGTTAATACTGGTGGCAGAGAGGTCTTCCGTGCACTGCAATGACGAGGCGGTATTACGTACCGCTCAGATCCGTCCCACCCGTCAGCGTCTGACGATTTTGCGGCTGATCCGCGATGGCGGCCATCGCCACCTTACCCCGGACAGCCTGTATCAGGAGGCGTTGACCTCGGGCGTGCGGTTGTCGCTGGCGACCGTCTACAACACCCTGCACGAATTCGCCGAGGGTGGCCTGGTCAAGCACGTGGCCGTGGGCGATCGCAGCTGGTTCTGTACCAACACCGCCGACCACCATCATTTCTACGACGTGCAGACCGGCCGCGTGCAGGACATCCCCGGCGCCCAGCCGCGGGTGCTTGATCTGCCGCCGCCGCCGGCCGGAATGGAAGTGGAAGGGGTGGACGTCATCGTCAGGCTGCGCAAGGCGTCCTGAATAGCGCGCCCGGACGCGGCCGCCGGCACGGCGGCCTTTGCCGGGCGCGGATTGCGGAGGGCCGATCATGTGGAAACATTCGGGTTTCACGGTCGCCGTCGCGGCATGGGCAGTGGTGGCGTGGGCAGGACCAGCCCGGGCCGAGCCGCCCCCCATCGAATATGCCTATCCCGACCAATCGGTATGGACGACCGTTCTTGACGCCCAGGGGCTTCCCGCCAATCCGCTGATCAAGGCCGCCGACGCGATTTTCACCCGCGCCGGGCTGAAATGGGGCGCCCACCCCTATCCGGCGGCGCGCATGTTCGAAACGCTGCGCAACGGCACCGCCAATTTTTCCATGCTGGTGAAAAGTCCGGCGCTCGACCAATGCTGTCTGGTGGGGCGCAACCCCATCGCCAGCACCGAGCTGCAGGTCCTGCGCAGCCCGGGAAAGCCGACCATCCGCCAGCGCCAGGATTTCCGGGGCAAAAGCGTCATCCTGCTGCGCGGCTATTCCTATGGTGGTCTTTTGGCCGAATTGTCCGCCCCCGACAGCGGCGTGACCGTCTATTCCGCCGTCAACCGGCAAGCCGCCTTCGTCATGCTGGAACATGGGCGCGCCGACTATCTGCTGGATTATGCCGGCCCCATCGCGGAAATCCTGGCCGGCCGCCCGGACCTGGATCTGCGCCGCGACACCCTTGACCGGCTCGAGGTGTTCCTGGTGCTGTCGCGCGCCTATCCCGATGCCGAGGCGACGCTGGCGCGACTGGAAGCCATTGCCGACGAACTGAACCTGGACACCCTGCCCGGTGCCCCCAAAGACTAGACCGACAGCCCCGCCGGAGCGGCAGCCATGAAAAAGCCCGTTCTCCTTGCCCTGCTGATCGGCGCCACCGTTGCCGGCGCCTATGTGCTGCTGCGCCCGGCGCCCGACAAGGCGATGGCGTTCACCGGAACCTATGCCGACGACTGGACGGCCAATTGCGGCAAGCTGCAGGGGGCCGCGCAGTCGAAATGCACCGCCCGCCTGGACGCCGCCTATGGCCGCGCGGCGGGAAGCCCACTGCCCGCAAACCGCTAAACCGCCGCCGCGACCAGACTCCCCACATCCATGGCGCGCGCGTCGATGGTCACCGTCGATGGCGCGGGGTGGCGCAGCGCCAGTGCCATCAGATGGCTGGGCGTCGGGCGGAAGCGGCGGAACAGCCACCGCCCGGGATCGTCGGCCGCCGGATCGTCGAAGCTGATCGCCAGCGGCTGCAAGGTGAAGGCAAAGGAATCCAGCGGCTGCGCCAATCCCTTGCCGATGGCCTTCACATAGGCCTCTTTCAGGGTCCAGAATGCCAGAAAGGTTTCGTTGATCTGGGCCGGCGGCACCTGGGCCAGCTGCGCGCATTCCTCGGCGGCGAAAAAGCGTTGCGCCAGGTCCATGGTCGAGGGCTGGCGATCAAGCCATTCCACGTCCACCCCGACATCGTTGGTTTCGGTCAGCACGGCGGCGGCCAGACCGCGCGTATGCGACAGGTTCAGCCGCAGGCGCGGGGTGCCCGGCGCCGTCAGCACTTCCGGCTTGCCATGGGCGCCAACCTCGAAACGCCAGGCCGAAGGCTCACCCCCCGCCCGGCAAGACAGCAAAACCCGCCCCAAGGCGTGGGCGGCCACATAGGCGTGGCGGTCGCGCTCGAAGGCGAAGCGGCGCGAACGCGACCGCTCGGCATCGTCCAGCAAGGCTTCCAGGCGCGGCCATTGGCCGGGCTCGACGCGATCAAGCTGCAGCCACCACAACGCAACATCATGTCCGGCCAATTGGGGCCTCCCGCGCCATCGTCTCGGTCCCGCCTTTTACCACAGCATGGCGCGAGGTTAGGTGGAACGATGCCCGCCGCTGCCGACCGCACGCGAAACGGCGTCGATGATTTCACCCACTCCCACGGTCTTGCGCAACAGGGCAAAAGCGCCGATTTCCGTCGCCTTGTCGGCGCCGAAATGGTCATCGGCATAGCCGGTGCACAGGATGCACGGAAGGGAATCGCGGATGATTCGGGCTTCGCGGATGAAGTCGGTGCCGGTCATGTGGGCCATGGTCTGGTCGGTCAGCACCGCATCCCACACCCCCGGAGCCGCACGCAATTCCAACAACGCTTCGCGGGGATCGGGAAAATGGGTGACCTCGAAGCCGCGCCGGGTGAGCGCGGTCAGCATCATCTCGCCGAAGTCCAGATCGTCGTCCACCAGCAACAGCCGGGCGCCCGCGGCGATCGGCGGGCCGGGGGAAACCGGGGCCTTCGGCGCCTCGGCGGCCTGCTGGGCGATCACCGGCAGAACCACGGTGAAGGTGGTGCCCTGTCCCAGTCGGCTGTCGACCATGATGGCGCCGCCATGGGCCAGAACCGCGCTGCTGACCATGGATAGGCCAAGGCCGGTGCCGTAGCCCTGTTCCTTGGTGGTGAAGAACGGCTTGAAGGCGTGGCCGAGAACCGCGGTGGTCATGCCGCAGCCCGTATCGGAAACGGCGATGGAGACATGCGCCACCGCCGGATCGAACGTGCCAAGGACGGCGTGGCAGCGATCGCCGTCGCCGCTCCACACCTCGGCGACGTCGGGCGCGCTGGCGGGACCGCGGGCGGCCAGACGGGCCAGGGCGGGATTGGCGCCATCGGTCGGCTGTATGGAAATGCCCACCTGCCCCGGCCGCCCTTCCAGCGCGTCGCGGGCGTTGATGCACAGATTGATCAGCACCTGCCCCAACCGGTGGCGGTCGCCGGTGACCACCGAAACCGTATCGGCCACCGACACCGACATGCGAACGGTGGCGGGAATGCTGACCGCCAGCAGGGTCTGAATTTCCTGAACCAGGTCGGCCGCGCAGAAATCGGCGCGCATCAGTTCGTCGCGACGGGCAAACGACAGGATCTGTCCGACCAGGGCCTTGCCGCGCTCGCCGGCGTTGACGATGCGTTCGGCATGGTGGCGCGAGGGCGTGCCGGGTTCGCTGTCCTCGACGATGAAGCGGGCAAAGCCCAGCACCGCCCCCAGCAGATTGTTGAAGTCGTGGGCGACGCTGCCGGCAAGTTGGCCCAAGGCCTCCATCTTCTGGGCCTGGTGCAGTTGCCGCTCCATCTCCTCGCGGCTTTGGCGGTCGGTGATGTCGGTCAAGGTCGCCACCCAGCCGGCGATCCGGCCGAACGCGTCCCAGTGGGGAACGGCTTGCGCCAGCACCCACAAGGCACGGCCGTCACTGCGGTGGAGCAGCCGGAACTCGCCACGGTAAGGGGCGCAGGCTTGCACGGCGCGCTCCCAATCCCTGGCCGTCTGCTCGATGTCCTCGGGGTGGGCGCCTCTGAACCAGAATTGCCCCAGGATTTCGCCCCGCCGCCAGCCGATCATGTCCTGGAAGCGATCGTTGACATAGGTGCAGCGGCCATCGGCGTCGATGTTGGCGACGCCAACCGAGGTCAGGGTCACCAGTTCGCGATACAGCTGCTCCGAAGCTTCCAGGGCATGCTTGGCCTGGAATTCCTCGGTCACGTCGATGACGATGCCTTCGGTGACCATTTCGTCGCCGTCGCGGGAAATCACCTTTTCCCACGCGCGCAGCCAGCTGCGTTGCCCTTCGGTGGCCATATGCTGGAAGGTGTGCACGCTGACGCCGGTTTCCCGCAGCCGGCGCGGAACCTCGACGAACAACAATTCGTGTTCTTCCGGCAAGAAGGTTGCGGCGAATTCCTCGCACGTCAGAGTCGCCACCCGCTCGCGGAGGCCGGGAACGGCCCGCAACATGCCGCCGTCCGCGAACAACAGACGCTTTTGTCCATCGGCGCGGTAATGCATGCGGAAGACGTTGCCCGGCAGGTTGCCGATCAGGGCCTCCAGCGTGGTGCTGGTCCGACGCAGTTCCGCCTCGCTGGCTTCCAGCGCCAGCTTGGCCTCAACCTCGTCGGTGACGTCGATGGAAATGCCCTCGGTGATCATGTCGTCACCGTCGAAGGCGACCACCTTTTCCCACACCCGAGCCCAGCGGATGCTGCCGTCGGGGTAACGGAAGCGGTGGGTGAATTCGACCTGGCCGTCTTGCCGCAATTGCCGGGGAATTTCCACGAACAGCCAATGGCTCTCCTCGGGCAGGAAGATGTTGGCGAAATCGTCCGCCGACATCGCCGAGATGTCGATGCCCAGCTCTTCCCGATACTTCCGCACCGCGATGCCGGCGGAAAACAACATCTGCTTGGCGCCCGAGGGCGGATAGCGATAGCGGAAGACAATGCCCGGCATGTTGGAAATCAATGTTTCCAGCATGCGGCTGGTGACCATTTCCTGGGTGACGTCGATCACGATGCCTTCGGTGATCATGCGCCCGCCCACCACGGCCACCACGCTTTCCCACACGCGCAGCCAGCGGGGCCGGCCGGCCTCGGGGACGAAGCGAAAGGTCTCGACGCAGCCGCCGTGTTCCCGCAGCTTCCGCGGAATCACCACCTCCACCAATTCGCGGTCCTCGGGGGCGATGGCGGCGATGATCTGTTCAAGGGTCAGCTGGGTGGCCCCATCGCCCTTGCCAGGCACGCGGTGGCCCTGCCCCCCCTCCATGGACATTTTGACCCTGCGCCCGGCGGCATCGTATTCAATGCGGAAGACGTTGCCGGGCAGATTGCCGATCAGGGTTTCCAGCCGCAGGTTCACCCGGCGCAGATCGGCTTCACGCGCCTCCAATGCCTGTTTCGCCTGAAACTCGGCGGAAACGTCGATGGTCAGGCATTCGGACACCATGTGGTCGCCGGACTGCTCGATCACCCGTTCCCACGCGCGGAACCAGCCGATGGAGCCATCTTCCTTGAGGATACGGCGGGTAAACTCGGCCTCGCCCTGCTGCCGCAGGATGTGGGGGAGGTCGTCGCGCAACCATGCGCGGTCGTCGGGATGGACGCAGCCCCAAAGCTGCTGGGGGGACAAAGCCATTCCGCCTTCGGGCAGTTCGCCACTTCGGCGCAAGCCGAAACCATCCGTAAGGAGGGCCCGTTCCAGGCCGTTGGCCGAATAGGTCAGCCGAAACATGGCGGTCGGCAAAGAGGAAAACATCGTCGAAACCCTGCTCATGCGTCACGCATGGATCAATTAATCGGTGCAATTTTGGATTGCATATAATTTACGTGAAGTCTCGCACCCGGATTATGACAACTTTTGGCAGACAAGCTGCCCAGGGACAATATCAAACTGAAACCCAGCCTCCTCAGTGGCGGAGAATCCGCAGCGTTTCCGCTCAATGCCCCTCGCACTGCGGCACCGTTTCGCAAGCGCCAAGCCGCATGGCACCATCCGTGCCATGCAACAGCACTCAAAAGTTGGTTTTTGGATAATACAAAATCCCGATAAGAGGAACTCGTCGGGATTTGGTTAGGCCCAAGGGGCCGCGCGGCTTATGCCGCGGGAGGCAAGGGTTTCGGAGAAACCCGCCCACCGCCTGAGATACCGTGTTGTCGGTCAAGCTGTTTGGAACGGTCGGCCAGTTTTCATGACGCCGTATGCGATGACCAGCAGCTTGCGGGCGACGGCGACGAGAACCACCTTGGGTGACTTTCCGGCCTCCTTCAGGCGGTCG
>DATGXU010000347.1:0-3702 GCA_035298685.1 Magnetospirillum sp.
CCCGCCGCTGCGGGCGCCGCCGATCTCGCCCAGGGAAAGCGCGCCAACCAGATGCGGCGCTTGGGCGCGGTGGGCGATTTCGGCCAGTTCCTGGTGGATGCGCTCGCCCATGTACATCCGGCGGCCGGCGCAATAGAAGGCCAGCAGATCGGCGCCACGGCAGTCGGGGGCGCATTCGGCCAGTTCGTCGGCCAGCCCCTCGGGGATGGAATTCAGGTCGTTGCGCGCGTCCAGCAGCGCCAGCACCGAATTGGGCGGAATTTCGCCGACGCAAACGATGCTGTCGTCATCGGCCAGCGCCACCGGAATGCGCACAAGCATCTCGCCGTCGGCGCGGACGATGCCGAAGGGGAAATGGGTGGCGTGGGTGTAGAAATTCTCGCGGTTGACGACGATGCCATGCCGTTCCCGGATCAACCCGGAATACACCTCGAGTGCCGGCTGCCAATCGATCTGGACGATGCGGTTGCCGTCGGATGAGGTGGCGGTGATCAGGTTGGGCGGCGTGACGAAGCCGTGATGCAGGGCACCGCCGGGATGGCCGGGCAGCAACTGCACCAGAACCCCGTCGCCGGCAAAGGTGTCGCCGTCGAACAGACAGGGCGCCGGGGCGAACCGTTCATTGCCGGCGTTCACCCCCAGATAGCGGACCCGGTTGGCCAGGTTCAGATACCACGCATCAAGGTGGGTGCCGATGTTGGGCACCATGGCGTCGAAGACGCACAGCAGCGCCGCAGTGTCGTCGTCACCCAAATTGGCGTTCACATAGGCTTCCAACCGCCGGGTGGCGGCGGCAACATCGGCGGCGATGCCGGTGATCAGCCGGGGCGGCGGCGCGCCGGTGATCGACAGCAGCACCGCCCCGCGATTTTCAAGCCTGTCATCCACCAGCAGCGCGGGGAACAGCGCGCCGGCCAGCGCAATGCCCGCCTGGCGGCAACGTTCCTGCAGCACCGGCACGGCTGCCCCTTCGCAATCGGGCAGCAGGGCAATCAGATGGCCGCCGGTCCACTGGGCGAAAAATCGATCCAGTTCGGCCTGAGCCAGACTGGGCAGCCATCGTGTGCTGATCATGGTGCATCTCGGAACGAGAGAAATACGACGATCAGCCTAACGCGCTTTGCGCCTTGAAAAAAGCCTTGCCGTAACTTCAACTTCCCCGGCGACAGCGTATTTCTTCGCCGCGCAACCAGGGATTTGTGTTGCGGCGCAAATTGTATTGCAATGCGTCCAATACGGCGGCCACCGGCTGGCCGGCGAATTGCCGCATGGGGACCACCTTCTTGCGGGCCAAGGCGTGCTCGCCGTCGGGACCCACGTCGGCGACGAAGACCAGCGAGCATCCGCTCAGCGCCTTCAGCCTGGGCACCAGCTTACCGTGGTCGCCGTCCTGGGACAGGCCGCTGTGGAACGAGGCGGTGCGCACGTGGCGACAGCCTTCCGCCGAGACCTCGTACACCATCAGGTGCCGGGCCCACCCAAGATGGGCGTCGACGCGGGCAAGATCTTGGGTTGCTATGGCCACGCGCATGGCTGCCTCCGCCTAGTTCACCTTGAAGCCGTATTTGACGAACACGCCCTTGGCCGCGTCCGTGCGGATGAAGTCAAGGAAGGTCCTGGCGGCTGGGGTTTCCTTGCCGGCGACCAAGGCAAAGGGATAGACGATGGGGTCGTGCATGGCGGCGGGGAAGGTGCCGACCACCTTGACCTTTTTCGATACGGCGGCGTCGGTGGCATAGACCACGCCCAGCGGCACCTCGCCCCGTTCCACCAGGGCCAAAGCGGCGCGCACCGAATCGGTGCCGGCGATCTTCGGCTCGACCGCCTTCCACTGTCCCGCCCGTTCCATGGCCTGGCGGAAATACAGGCCCACCGGCACGCTGTCGGGGTTGCCGGTGGCGATGCGGCCCGGACCGGCCAGGGCGGCGATGTCGGTCTTGGCGTCCAGGTCCATGCGATCCAGCTTGGATTCGGTCGGCGCCACCAGCACCAGGGTGTTGCCCAGCAGGTTGAAGCGGCTGTCGGGCACGATCAGCTTGGCCTGGGCCAGATAATCCATCCATTTCAGATCGGCCGAGGCGAACACGTTCGCCGGCGCGCCCTGTTCCACCTGCCGGGCCAATGCCGACGAGGCGGCATAGGATGGCTTGATCACGTGCCCGGTCTTGGCGGTGAACATTTCGCCAATGTCGTTGAGCGCGTTGGTCAACGAGGCGGCGGCGAAAACGGTGACGTCGTCGGCGCGGGCGGCGGTGGCGGCCAGACCCAGGACAAGGGCGGCAAGGCCCCCGATGATGCGCTTCAGCATGCAGGCTACTCCGCTAGGGACAGGGTGCGGTGGCGGCGCGGATTTAGCGTTATATATTTTTGCTGCATAACGCAAGGGGCGATCTTGCATAAAATGAATGCATGTGCATGCATTGCCCAATAAGTGTGCTGATGCGAGGCTTGGGCGGTTCCATAGTCCAAGGAGAGGACCGATGAAGCTCAGTGCCCGCAATGCCCTCAAGGGCAAGGTCGTGGAAATTTCCAAGGGTCAGGTGGTCGCCAAGGTCAAGGTGGACGTGGGCGGCCAAAGCGTCACCTCGCTGGTGTCGGTCGAGGCCATCGACGATCTCGAGCTCAAGGTGGGCGACGAGGTGTCGGCGATCATCAAGTCCACCGAAGTGATGCTGGCCAAGTAGGGCTTACCGGGCCTGCCGCTTCGCTGTATGGTCCGCCCGTACGGCGAAGCGGAGGCGCGCATGTCCGAAGACAGGATCGAGGCCACACTGGGGTTGCGGCGCGAGGGCCGGCCCCTGGTCGGCCGCGATCGCATCGACCTGCTGGAAGCCGTCGCCACCCATGGCAGCATCACCAAGGCGGCCAAGGCGGTGGGCCTCAGCTACAAGGCGGCGTGGGATGCGCTGAATGCCGTCAACAACCTGCTGCCCCGTCCGGCCATCGTCGGCCAGACCGGTGGGCGCCACGGCGGTGGTGCCGTGCTGACCGACGAGGGGCGGGCGCTGATCGCCTCGTTCCGGTTGCTGGAACAGCGTCTGGCGCGGGTGGCGGCGGCGCTGTCGGCCGAGGGCGCCGGCGATCCGCTGTCGCTGCTGTGGAGTTTGGGAATGAAGACCAGTGCCAGAAACGCCTTTCGCTGCACCGTCACCGAAGTGCGGCCCGGCGCGGTCAACGCCGAGGTGATCCTGCGCCTGTCCGACGACGTTTCCCTGACGGCGGTGATCACCGGCGAAAGCGTGCGCGATCTGGACGTCGCCGTCGGCCGCGAGGTGATGGCGTTGGTGAAGTCGTCCTTCGTGCTGCTGGCGCCGGCGGGCCAAAAGCTGGCCATCTCGGCGCGCAACCGCGTTCCCGGCACGGTGGCGCGGCGCGAGGACGGCCCGGTCAGCTCGGAATTCACCCTGGATATCGGCGGCGGCAAGACCATCACGGCGGTGGTCACCCGCGATTCGGCCGAGGAATTGGGCCTTGAACAGGGCGCCGCGGCAATTGCCCTGTTCAAGGCGTCCCATGTGATCCTGGCGGTGGATTAGATCATCGCGCGTCACATGTGACGCACGATGATCTGGATTTATGTTTGGCCCTCGCCGGGCGGGCGCATCCGCGCCCTTGGCCGCGGCCGCAATGGCCGCTTTAGACCCTATGTTCGCGGCCTGAAACGGCTGGCGGCCCGTCCCACGGCATGTCCCAATCGAGGGT
>DATGXU010000348.1:0-2257 GCA_035298685.1 Magnetospirillum sp.
CCCGCCGCGCCTCGGTGTTCACGCTGGTGCGGGCGCTGCGCGACATCCTTGCCACCGATTCCGACCATCATCTGGGTCTTTATGGCTGTTTCGGCTACGATCTGGGCCTGCAGATCGACCCCATCCGCCAGCGCCTGCCCCGCGCCGCCGACCAGCGCGATTTGGCGCTGTATCTGCCCGACCAGATCCTGCTGGCCGATCCCCAAGGCGGCCCGGGCTATCTGATCAGCTATGACTTCGCGGTTGGCGGCGCCGGCACCCATGGCCTGGCGCGCGACGCCGAACCGTCGCCGGTGCGGCGGGGCAACGGCCATGGCGCCGCCGACGATCACGCCCCCGGCGCCTATGCCCAGGTGGTACGCGAGGCGCTGGACTATTTCCGGCGTGGCGACCTGTTCGAGGCGGTACCGTCACAGACCTTCGCCCGCGCCTGCACCCAATCCCCCAGCGCCGTGTCCGCCCGCCTGCGCCGCGCCAATCCGGCACCCTATGGCCTGCTGGCCAATCTGGGCGACGGCGAGGCGCTGGTTTCCGCCAGCCCCGAGATGTTCGTGCGCGCCGATGGCGCCCGCATCGAAACCGCCCCCATCTCGGGCACGGTGGCGCGCGGTCGCGATGCCCTGGCCGATGCCGACGCCATCCTGTCGCTGCTGGGCAACGCCAAGGAAGCCGCCGAACTGACCATGTGCACCGACGTCGACCGCAACGACAAGGCGCGGGTGTGCCGGCCGGGCAGCGTGCGTATCCTGGGGCGGCGACAGATCGAAATGTATTCGCGGCTGATCCACACGGTGGACCACGTGGAAGGCATGCTGCGCCCGGACATGGATGCGCTGGATGCCTTTCTGTCCCACGCCTGGGCGGTGACAGTGACCGGCGCCCCCAAGAAATGGGCCATGCAGTTCGTCGAGGATCACGAGGCCACGCCCCGCCGCTGGTACGGCGGCGCCTTTGGCGCGGTGCTGGCCGATGGCGGCCTGGATACCGGGCTGACGCTGCGCACCATTCGGCTGTGCAACGGCATCGCCGAGGTGCGGGCGGGCGCCACCTTGCTGATCGACAGCGATCCCGATGCCGAGGACCGCGAGTGCCGCCTGAAGGCGTCGGCATTGCTGGCGGTGCTGGAAGACGCGATGCCCGCCGAGATCAAGACGCTGCCGCCGGTCCATGCCGGCAAGCGGGTGCTGGTGGTGGACCACGAAGACAGCTTCGTCCACACCCTGGCGGACTATTTCCGCCAATGGGGTGCCGAGACGCGGGTGGTGCGCCAACCCGCCGCCCGCACCGCCTTGGCCGAGTTCCGGCCCGATCTGGTGGTGCTGTCGCCCGGCCCCGGACGCCCCGCCGACTTCCACCTGTCGGACACGCTGGCGGCGGCGTTGGACCACGGCGCGGCGGTGTTCGGCATCTGCCTGGGCCTGCAGGGCATGGCCGAACATTTCGGCGGCACCCTGGCGCTGGGCACCCCCGCCCACGGCAAGCCGGCCGAGATCGCCGTGCGCGGCGGCCGCCTGTTCGCCGGACTGCCCACCCGCTTCCGCGCCGGCCGCTATCACTCGCTGCATGCCGACCGCACCACCCTGCCCGCCTGCCTGGAGGTCACGGCGGAACTGGCGGACGGCATGATCATGGCGCTGGAACATCGCACCCTGCCGGTGGCCGGCGTGCAGTTTCACCCGGAAAGCCTGCTCAGCCTCGACGACGGGGTGGGATTGGCGCTGATCGGCAACGTGCTTGGGGGGCTCGCCCGTCAGCCGCCGGCCTTCATGGCCCGCCAGACCTTGACCGCCTGAACGGTTTCGACAACGTCGTGCGCCCGGATGATCTGGGCGCCGGCGTCCAGGCCGGCCAGATGGGCGGCCAGGGTGCCGGGCAGCCGCTCGCCCGGCCCCTCGCCGTTGCTAAGCGCGGCAACGAAACGCTTGCGACTGGCCCCCAGCAGGATGGGACAGCCCAGCCCGTGATACAGCGCCAACGTCGCCAGAACCTGGGCATTGTGGGCCGGGTTCTTGCCGAAGCCGATGCCGGGGTCGGTGGCGATGCGGGCCGCCGGAATGCCGGCTGCCTCGCAGGCGGCGACGCGGGCGGCCAGATAGTCGTAGATGTCCAAGGGCGCACAGGCGTAGACCGGGTTGTCCTGCATGGTCTGCGGCTGCCCCTGCATGTGCATCAGGCACAAAGCGGCGCCTGAGCGTGCCGCCACCGCCAGCGAGTCGGGGTCGCCTTCCAGCGCGGTGACGTCGTTGATGATCTTGGC
>DATGXU010000349.1:0-2141 GCA_035298685.1 Magnetospirillum sp.
GCGCGAGCTGGCCGACGAAGTGCGGCAGGAGATGATCGAGGCCGTCTCCATCACCGGCGGCCATCTGGGCGCCGGCCTGGGCGTGGTCGAACTGACGGTCGCCCTGCACCACGTGTTCGACACGCCCACGGACAAGCTGATCTGGGACGTGGGCCACCAGTGCTATCCCCACAAGATCCTGACCGGCCGCAAGGGCCGCATCCGCACCCTGCGCCAGGGCGGCGGCCTGTCGGGCTTCACCAAGCGGTCGGAATCGGAATACGACCCGTTCGGCGCCGGCCATTCCTCGACCTCCATCTCGGCCGGGCTGGGCATGGCGGTGGCGCGCGACCTCAAGGGCGAGGATTTCAACGTCGTCGCCGTCATCGGCGACGGCGCCATGAGCGCCGGCATGGTCTACGAGGCCATGAACAACGCCGGCTCCATGAATTCGCGGCTGATCGTCATCCTCAACGACAACGACATGTCCATCGCCCCGCCGGTGGGGGCCATGAGCGCCTATCTGTCGCGCCTGCTGTCGTCGCGCCCCTATCTGTCGATCCGCAGCTTCGCCAAGGATCTGGCCAAGGTGCTGCCGCCGCCGCTGGAACGCGCCGCCAAGCGCGCCGAGGAATATGCGCGCGGTTTCGTCTCGGGTGGCGGCACGCTGTTCGAGGAACTGGGCTTCTATTACGTCGGTCCCATCGACGGCCACAATTTCGACCACCTGCTGCCGGTGCTGAAGAACGTCCGCGATTCCGAGGACAGCAAGCCGGTGCTGATCCACGTGGTCACCAAGAAGGGGCGCGGCTATCCGCCGGCCGAGGCGGCGGCCGACAAGTATCACGGCGTCGGCAAGTTCGACGTGGTGACCGGTGCCCTGGCCAAGCCCAAGGCCAATGCGCCCAGCTACACCTCGGTGTTCGCCCGCGCGCTGCTGGCCGAGGCCGAGGCCGACGACCGTGTGGTCGCCATCACCGCCGCCATGCCGGCGGGAACCGGCCTTGACCTGTTTGCCGACGCCTATCCCGACCGCTGCTTCGATGTGGGCATCGCCGAGCAGCATGCGGTGACCTTTGCCGCCGGCATGGCGTGCGAGGGCTTCAAGCCGTTCTGCGCGCTTTATTCCACCTTCCTGCAGCGCGGCTACGACCAGTTGGTCCACGACGTCGCCATTCAGAAGCTGCCGGTGCGTTTCGCCATCGACCGCGCCGGTCTGGTGGGTGCCGACGGCGCCACCCATGCGGGCGCCTTCGATCTGGCGTTCCTGGGCTGCCTGCCCGATCTGGTGTTCATGTGCCCGTCCAACGAGGCCGAGCTGATGCATGCGGTGGCTACCGCCGCCGCCATCGACGACCGCCCCTCGGCCTTCCGCTATCCGCGCGGCGAGGGCGTGGGGCTGGACCTGCCCGAGCGCGGCGAGGTGCTGCCCATCGGCAAGGGCCGCATCGTCCGCGAAGGCAGCCGCGTCGCCATCCTGTCCTTGGGCACCCGCCTGACCGAAGCGTGCAAGTCGGCCGAGGAACTGGCGGCGCGCGGCCTGTCCACCACGGTGGCCGATGCCCGCTTCATGAAGCCGCTGGACCACGACCTGATCCTGCGGCTGGCGCGCGAGCACGAGGTGCTGGTGACTGTCGAGGAAGGCTCCGTCGGCGGCTTCGGCAGCCATGTCCTGCATTTCCTGGCTGGCGCCGGAGTGTTGGACCGTGGGCTCAAGGTGCGCTCGCTGGTGCTGCCCGATCGCTTCCTCGACCATGATCAGCCCAAGGTGCAGTACGATCAGGCCGGGCTTAACGCCTCGCACATCACCGCCTGCGTCCTGGCCGCCCTGGGTGAGCCGGAAATGGGTGCCGTCGGCGCCTGAACTGGCCGCACCCCCGCGCCAGACGCGAACAGTTCTTCCACGGAACAACAGCGCGGCGCTGTCCTACCCTGGTTATGCGAATAGCTTGCAGCTTTGCCAATGTTGAAATATTGAATGGGCAGCGCCCAGTGATATGCTGCGGCGTCAATCGCCAGGGAAAGGGAAGCGTGTCGCGATGGAACTGGAAAAGCTGCAGGACAGCGCCCGTCGCGCCAGCACGTTGCTGAAAGCCATGAGCAACGAGCACCGCCTGATGATTTTGTGTCAGTTGCTGCACTGCGAGAAGTCGGTGGGCGAG
>DATGXU010000350.1:0-2673 GCA_035298685.1 Magnetospirillum sp.
TGGGCGAACGCGGCTTCGACCTGTCCGGCGGCCAGAAGCAGCGGCTGGCGCTGGCGCGCGGCCTGCTGGCGGCGCGGCAATCGTCGCTGTTGCTGCTGGACGAGCCGACATCGGCGCTGGACCCGGTCACCGAGGCCCGCGTCACCCAAGGCATCCTGGACGGCCATCCCGACGCCACCGTGGTCGCCAGCGTTCACCGGCTGCACCTGCTGCCGCGCTTCGACCGCGTGGTGCTGATGGAGCGCGGCCGGGTGGTGGACAGCGGCACGGTCGAGGACTTGCTGGCCCGGCAGCCATTGTTCCAGACCATGTGGGCCAAGGCCCCGGCGCGTGACGCCCACGGATGGACATGCCTGCCCGACGAAATCGCCGGGTGACAAAATAGGGGCGCGGTGGCATATACCGTCCAGACGGTACAGTACCGTCCAGACGGTACAGTCAACGCCCGAGGCCCCATGTCCGCACCGACCACCACCCGCGACAAGATCATCGACGCCGCCATGTCCATCGTCCGCGACCAGGGCGTGGCGAAGCTGACCCTGGACGAGGCGGCCAAATGCGCCGGCCTGTCCAAGGGGGGCGTGCTCTACCACTTCAAGACCAAGGATGATCTTATCCGTGGCATGGTCGAGACACTTATCAACCGTTGCGACTCGCTGCACCACGATTATTATGACCGCGAACCCGAGGGTCCCTATCGCTGGGCGCGCGCGGTCGTGCAGACCGGCTTCGACCCCAACGGCCCGGCCAGCGACAAGTTGGCCAGCGCGTTGCTGGCCAGCATCGCCGTCAACCCCGAACTGGTCGCCCCGGTCCAGGCCCAATACGAACGGTGGATCGCCCGCATCAACGCCGACAGCCCCAACCCCTTGCAGGCCGCGTTGGTCTGCATGGCCATGGACGGCCACTACTTCCAGACCATCCTGGGCCTGAAGCTTTGCGACGACGAAAAGCGCGAGCAGATGAAGGCCTTCATGCTCGACCTGCTGAAGTAAGAAGACGGAGACAACCCATGAATATCAAGCGCATGGCCATCATGCTTACGGTCAGCGGCGTCGTCTTCGGCGGCGTTTTCGGCTTCGTGCAGTTCAAGAACATGATGATCAAGGACTACTTCGCCAACATGCCCAAGCCGGTGGTGACGGTGACCGCCCAGCCGGCCGTGGCCGAGGAATGGCGCAGCGTGGTCCCCGCCGTGGGCACCTTGCAGGCCGTCAATGGCGTTGACATCGCCTCGTCGGTGTCCGGCCTGATCAAAGACATCGCCTTCCAGTCGGGTCAGTCCATTCGCAAGGGGCAGTTGCTGGTGCGCCTGGATACCGAGGTGGAACAAAGCGATCTGCGCTCGGCCCTGGCCGATGCCGATCTGGCCCGCATCTCGGCCAACCGCCAGCGCACGCTGGTGCGCAGCGACGCCGTCAGTCAGGCGGCGGTCGACAAGGCCGAGGCCGAGTTGAAGGTGCGCGAGGCCAAGGTGGCCGGCATCCGCGCCACCATCGAGAAAAAGGCGGTGTTCGCCCCCTTCGACGGCGTGCTGGGCGTGCGCAAGGTCGATCTGGGCCAGTACGTCCAACCCGGCCAGGCCATCGTCAACCTGCAGGACCTGTCGGTCATGCTGGCCGACTTCACCGTGTCGCAGAAAGAGCTGGCGGCGCTGCAGGTGGGCACCGCCATCACCATGACCACCGACGCCTGGCCCGGCCGGGTGTTCGAGGGCACCATCGCCGCGCTTGAGCCCAGGGTGGACGACAAGACCGGCATGATCGCCGTTCAGGGGCGCTTCCCCAATGCCGACGGCGCGCTGCGCCCCGGCATGTTCGCCCGCATCGAGGTGGTGCGCCCGGCCGCGGCGCGGGTGGTTTCCGTGCCCGTCTCGGCGGTGTCGTACAATTTGCACGGCGACAGCGTCTTCGTGATCAAGGACGGCGCCGACGGCAAGGAAGCCGTGCGCAGCTTCGTCCAGCTTGGCGACCGCCGCGAAGGCAAGGTGGCGGTGGTCAGCGGCCTTAGCGCCGGCGATCTGGTGGTGACCTCGGGTCAGGTCAAGCTGGACACCGGCTCCAAGGTCGACATCCGCGCGGATGATCCGCTGAAGGCGGCCTCGGCCACCGCTCCCAAGCAATCGGCCAAGTCCGAATAAGGAAGGCGCCCCCATGTTCGACATTTTCATCAAGCGGCCGGTGCTGGCGAGCGTGGTCAGTCTGCTGATCCTGTTCGTCGGCCTGCGCGCCTTCATGATGCTGCCGGTGCGGCAGTATCCCGAGATGAAGAACACGGTGATCACCATCACCACCACCTTCCCCGGCGCCGATGCCGAGCTGATCCAGGGCTTCATCACCCAGCCGCTGCAAAAGGCGGTGGCGACCGCCTCGGGGCTGGATTATCTGACCTCGCGCTCGCTGCAGGGCATGAGCGAGATCAAGGCCTATGTGCGGCTGAACGAAAGCCCCGACGCCGCCATGACCGAGGTCATGAGCAAGGTCAACGAGGTGCGGTCGGTGCTGCCCCGCGGCATCAACGATCCGGTCATCAAGAAGGAGACCGGCCAGACCTTCGCCTCGGCTTACCTGGCGTTCTCGTCCGCCAATCTCAGCCAGGAACAGATCACCGATTACGTCACCCGGGTGATCCAGCCCAAACTGGCCGCGGTGCCCGGCGTCGCCAATCCCGAGG
>DATGXU010000351.1:0-3085 GCA_035298685.1 Magnetospirillum sp.
GGTGGCCGTGGCCGCCGTGCCCGCCATGGGAATGGCCGTCGCCCGCCTGCTTGGGCTTCAGCGCGGCGATGCAGCCGTACACCACGACGCAGCCCACCAGGAACAGCACAACCCCCTGCAACAAACCGGGCATCTCCAATCTCCCTCGCAATGCGGTTGCGCAAAACTCGCACCTTGGGCCGGAACTGTCAACGCGACCCACGCCTTTGCGCGGGTCATAGGGCCAAGGTCGCTCCCCGGCCAAACTGCCCGGCCCATGGGGGAAGCTCTTTCGCGCTGGGGTGCCTTGCGTGGAATTCTCTTTCCTTGCGCCGGTCAATGCGTCTATGGTCCGCCCGTTCAATCGCTGGAGGCTCGCACGTCTCTTGAGTGAGACGCTGACGATAGGTTGGGGTGCGTGCATGACACCACCCCCCGCGAGGACGCTTCTTCCTCTTGACCTCCTCCCGCACACACTGCCGCTTGGTCCGAGCCTCGGGCCGAGCCGCATCCCTTTTGTCAAAAGGAAGTCCTTTGTCGTTCTCCGATCTCGCTCTTCATCCGCTTGTCCTTAACGCCCTGATCGAAGGTGGCTACAACGAGCCGACCCCGGTTCAGGCTGCCGCCATTCCGCCGGCCCTGGAAGGCCGCGACGTGCTTGCCACCGCCCAGACCGGCACCGGCAAGACCGCCGCCTTCCTGCTGCCCACGCTGACCCGCCTGGCCAACAATCCGCCGGCGCCGCGCCGCGATGCCGCCACCCCGCGCGTTCTGGTGCTGGCCCCCACCCGCGAGCTGGCGCGCCAGGTCATGCAGTCCGCCCGCAAGTACGGCAAGTTCCTGCGCCTGAACACCGTCGAAGTGGTCGGCGGTCTGCCCTATCGCGAGCAGCTTCGCATGCTGTCGCGGCCGGTGGACGTGGTCGTCGCCACGCCCGGCCGTCTGCTGGATCACGTCGAGCGTCAGCGCCTGAACCTGTCCGAGGTCGAGGTGCTGATCCTGGACGAAGCCGACCGCATGCTGGACATGGGCTTCCTGGACGATGTGGAAAAGATCGCCGCCGCCTGCGCCCGCTCGCGCCAGACCCTGCTGTTCACCGCCACCCTGGATCGCCGCATGGCCAAGCTGGCCGAGGGATTGCTGCAGTCGCCGGTGCGTGTCGAAGTCGCCCCCACCCTGAGCGACGCCAAGATCGAGCAGCGCCTGCACCATGCCGACGACCTGGAGCATAAGCGCCAGTTGCTGAACCACTTCGTCGGTCTGCCCGAGGTCGAGAAGGCCATCGTCTTCACCGCCACCAAGCGCGACGCCGACACCCTGGCCCGCGACCTGTGGCAGGCCGGTCATGCCGCCGGCGCGCTGCATGGCGACATGAACCAAAGCCAGCGCAACCGCACCATCGAGCAGCTGCGCACCGGCCGCATCCGTCTGCTGGTCGCCACCGACGTGGCCGCGCGCGGCATCGACATCCGCGACGTGACCCACGTCATCAACTTCGACCTGCCGCGTCAGCCCGAGGATTACGTGCATCGCATCGGCCGCACCGGCCGTGCCGGCGCCGAAGGTGTCGCCATCTCGTTCGCCGGCCGCGTGGACCGCGAGGCGCTGTTCCGCATCGAACGCTATACGAAATCGACGATGCAGGTGCATGTGGTGCCCGGTCTCGAGCCGCGCCGCCCCATCTCCACCGCGCCGGCCGGCCGTCCGCAGGGCCCCAAGCGCGGCTTCCGCCCCGATGGCGCCAATTCGGGGAACAAGTGGGGGCGTTCGGGGCAGCCGCAGGGCGGGCGTCCCGCCGCGGGGGGCCACCGTGACCATATGGCCGGCAAGGGCGCCGGTCACAAGGCTCCCGCCCGCATCGCCAAGTAACGGAGAACCGCCATGGGACGCAGCAGCAACAAGAAAGCAAAGCCGGAAAACGAGTTCGTTCTGTTCGACGTGCTTTACGAAGACGGCAGCAAGCGTTCGAACCGCCGCGTTCCTGGCGCTTTGCTGGGCGGGCTTGACGGTGACGAACCGGCCAGGGGCGCCATCGAAGAGGAAGATCGCAAGCTGGGCGAGATTTCCGGCAATCCCCGTCCGGCCATCAAGTCCATCACCCGATCGGCGGTCCGTTAGGTCGAAGGCGAGGGGCGGCCCGTGGACGAAACGCTGGAACGACGGCTGGTCGAACTGGAAACCCGCATCGCCCATCACGAGCGCATGACCGAGGAACTGTCCTCGGTCATCGCCGAGCAGGGGCGCACCATCGACCTGCTGACCGACCGCATGCGGCGGATGATCGGTCGCGTGCGTGAAATCGAGGCGGGGTGGGAACGGTCGCCCCAGGACGACAAGCCGCCGCCCCATTACTGATGTCCGAATATTACGTCTATGTCGTGCTGAACGATGCCGGTGTCGCCTATACCGGCATCGCCAAGGATGTGGCCGCGCGCCTTGCCAGCCACAATTCCGGCACCGGCGCCCGCTTTACCCGCGGGCGCGGGCCTTGGCGGGTCATCCACACCGAAGGTCCGCTGCCCCACGGCGACGCCTTGCGCCGCGAGGCCGCCATCAAGCGTGACCGGGCCTTCAAGGCAACCCTGAAAACCTCGGCCCTGAAAACCTAGGCCTGACGGCGGCCTGTTTCGTCGGGCGTCAGCCCTGCGGCATGGCGATGCTGGTATTGGTCAGCACCAGCAGGCCCATAACGGCGAACAACGCCGCCGCCAAGCCATGCACCAGCTTCAGCGGCACCTTGGTCGCCGCCACTTCGCCCAGCAGCACCGCCGGGACGTTGGCCAGCATCATGCCCAGCGTGGTGCCGGCGGTGACCAGAACCAGCGATTGGAACCGCGCCGACAGGGCGACGGTGGCGATCTGGGTCTTGTCGCCCATCTCCACCAGGAAAAACGCCACCAGGGTGGTCAGAAAGGCGCCGGCGCCGGCTTTCATGCCCGCGTCGTCGTCGGCCTTGTCGGGCACCATGATCCAGGCGGCCATGGCCAGGAACGACGCGCCCAGCACCCACCGCATCACGTCGGGGCCAAGCCAGCCCGCCACCAGCGCGCCCAGCCACGCCGCCAGCGCGTGGTTGGCGATGGTGGCCACCAGAATGCCCAGGATG
>DATGXU010000352.1:0-2807 GCA_035298685.1 Magnetospirillum sp.
CGGCCGCGCCATTTCCGTCGAACTTTCCCGCCATGGCGCCAAACCCATCCTGCTGGGCCGCACACCGGCCGCATTGCGCGAGACGCAAGCCCTGCTGGCCGACCCCGCCGCCGCCTGGGTCCTGCCGCTGGACCTGCACGACGAACAGGCCCGCGCCGGCATCGCCGGCGAGGTGGCACGGCTGTCGGGAACGCTGCACCTGCTGGTCAACAATGCCGGCACGGTGAGCGCCGGTCCGATCACCGCCCAGGACGACCACACCTGGCGCCGCATGTTGGAAGTAAACCTGCTGGCGCCCATGAGCCTGACCCGCACCTTAGTGCCCATGCTGCGCGCCTCGGGCGGCGGACGGGTGGTCAATGTGGGGTCGATGTTCGGAGACATCGCCTTTCCCTGCTTCGCCGCCTATTCGGCCAGCAAGTTCGGCCTGCGCGGATGGTCCGAGGCCTTGCGGCGCGAGTTGGCGGACCAGGGGATCGGCGTGACCTATTGCGCCCCGCGCGGCACCCGCACGCCGGCGGCAGAGGGCTTCGCCGCCTACGCCCGCGCCTTCGGCATGCGGCTGGACCCACCCGAGGCGGTGGCCCGCAGGATCGTCGACGCGGTTCGCCGCGACGCCCGCGACGTCTATCCCATGGGGCCGGAACGCCTGTTCCTGCTGATACAGCGCCTGTTGCCGGCTGCCATCGACCAAGGGCTGCGCGGCCAAACCCGCAAGGCCCTGCGACAACTTGTCAGGTTGCCGTCATGATTTTCTGCTAACATTGGTTGGTCGGCAGAATCGCCGACTGCCGATCAAGAAAGGAAAATGGCATGAAGATCGGTTCCGTTGGGGCATTCCCCCAGGCTTCGGCAATTGTTGCTCCGGCGCGGAACGAAGGTGCGGAACGCGGCCCCGAGCGCGACAACGACAGCGACGACGCCGTTGCCGCCACCAAGGCCCTGCCCACACCGCCCGCCGGCCGTGGCACCAAGGTCGACATCCTGGCCTAAGCGTGTGATGGGAAGCCCGGTTGCGGGCTTCCCTAACGCGGCAGACGGCATCGCGCCGACAGCACCGCGTTGCCCTGGGGCAGAATGCCGGGGATGACGGTGGCGAAATCGGCGCTGGCGGTCACCGTGATGGCGTCGGCGTCCACGGTAGTGGTGACCGTCATCGGCACCCCCGCCGGCCCCACCGCCCCCAATCGCGCCGACACCTTGGCACTGATGGCCGTAACGCTGGCGGTGTCGTTGGCCAGGGCGTAGCGCGCCGCCTCCTCGACCGCGAACTGCATGTCCTGGCGAATCCACATGGCGCGGCCGAATTCCAGGATGCCGGTCAGCATCAGCAACAGCACCGGCAGCAACAGGGCGAATTCCACCGCCATGGCGCCGGTGCAATCGCGGTGCAGCCGGGGGAACATGGCTATTTCACCCGCAGCGTCACCGTGCCCGTCAAGGCGACGGGGCCGTCCATGACCGAGGACACGATCACCGGAGCCCAGCTTTCCGAAACGGATACGGTGACATAGGTGCGCACGCCGTTGCCGTCGTTGCAGGTTCCCAGGCACGACACCGTCGCCCCGGAAACGCATCCGCAGAACTTTTGCGTGCCGATGGTCACCTGGGCGGGATCAAGGCCGCTGGCCTGCTGCACCGCCAGGGCGACCCCACCGGTTTCGCCCGATTTCTTGTAGGCCCATTGCGCGCCGGCGCGGGCGGCGCTGGTCAGGCGCATCTTTTCGTTCACCGCCAGACCGAAATCCGCCACCGCCGCCACCAGCATCACCAGGATGGGCAGCATCAGGGCGAATTCGACTGCCGCCACGCCCTTTGTGCATCGGTACAGGCGCGACCACATGATGGCTACTCCACCAGCTTGGGCGGCGAGGCGCCCGCCGAGATCAGCCCCATGCCGGCGCAGGCGTTGCCCAGCGCGGAATCGCCGGTGAAGGTGACCGTATCGGCGACGATGCGGGTGCAACCACCCGAGTTGGACGTGTTGCCTTTGAAATCCACCTGCTGGCCGGGGAAGTACAGCGCGCCCTGCAGGCTCATGGTCGAGCCACCGTTGAACTTGTTGTCGCCGCCGGGCGGCGCGTTGCGGTCCTGGAACATCAGCACGCCGGCATAGGCGCCGGAACTGGGGGCGGTCAGATTGACGGCGGCGCCGCCGTTCATGTCGACCTGGGCATAACTGCCGCCCGAGCCGGTCAGGAAGATGGTGACGCCGGTTCCCGTCACCTGGGCGCCGCCATTGATCTTGAGGCTGCCGCCATTGACCACGTAGACGCCCGGCGACAACGTCACCCTGGCCTGCGACCCCAGGTTCATGCCGTTGCAGTATACGCCGGGGCTCAGCGTGGCGGTACCGTTCTGCCGATAGCCGCTTTGCGTGCAGCCGCCGACGGCCGGATTGGGCAGGCCCCTGAACGGGTCCTCGGTGGCGATGGAATTGGTGATGGCGCTGTTCACCACCAGCCGCCCCGACCCCGAGACTTCATAGCCGCCCACGGTTTCGACGAATTGCGCGGTCAGCGACGAACTGCCGGAAATCGTCAGCGCCTGGGCCGACGAGGAATTGGCTTTCACCCCGCAATCCTTGAGCACGATGTCGGCGCTGCCGGTGAATTCGGCCGCCGAGGATTCCACCCGTTCCAGAGCCAGGATGCAGGCGTCGCCGGGCGAACCGGCACGGGCCACGGCGCGGGCGCCGACACTCATGTCGCCCAGGAACAACGCCGCCAGCAACAATGTCTGCGGCCGCGACACGGTCACTTCGACCGCCGCCGCGCTGCCGGCATATTTGCCGGAAAGCGGCGGAT
>DATGXU010000353.1:0-3658 GCA_035298685.1 Magnetospirillum sp.
GCTCGGGCGTGGTCAAGGATGTGGTCGCACGCGGTCTCGACGACGGCATCGCCGTTCAGTCGGTCGAACGCGAAACGCCGACCGCCGGCAAGGAACTTAGCATCCTGGAACAGCTGGTCGGCAACATCGGCAAGTTCTCGAAGGAACCCGGCGGTGGCGGCGGCGGAAAGTTTCCCTAAGGCCTCGCCTCGCGGACAACAAAAAACCCCGGCCTTTTGGCCGGGGTTCTTTTTTTCAGGTGCTCGCCAAGATCAGCCGGCAACCATCGCCAAAAGCAGGATGGCGACGATGTTGATGATCTTGATCATCGGGTTGACGGCGGGGCCGGCGGTATCCTTGTAGGGATCGCCGACGGTGTCGCCGGTCACCGCCGCCTTGTGGGCGTCGGAACCCTTGCCACCATGATGGCCGTCCTCGATGTACTTCTTGGCATTGTCCCAGGCACCACCGCCCGAGGTCATCGAGATGGCCACGAACAGGCCGGTCACGATGGTGCCCAGCAGCAGAGCGCCCAGAGCGGTGAAGGCTGCCTTCTGGTCGGCAACCAGCAGGATCACGAAGTACAGCACCACCGGCGACAGCACCGGCAGCATGGACGGAATGATCATTTCGCGGATGGCGGCCTTGGTCAGCATATCGACCGCGCGACCGTAGTCGGGCTTGGCCTTGCCTTCCATGATGCCGGGGATTTCCTTGAACTGGCGGCGAACCTCGACCACCACCGAACCGGCGGCGCGACCGACAGCCTGCATGCCCATGGCACCGAACAGGTAGGGCAGAAGGCCACCGATGAACAGACCGATCACCACATAGGGGTCCTCAAGGCTGAACTGGACGTTCAGGTTGGGGAAATAGTGCTTGAGGTCTTCGGTGTACGCGGCGAACAGCACCAGCGCGGCCAGACCGGCCGAGCCGATGGCGTAGCCCTTGGTGACGGCCTTGGTGGTGTTGCCCACGGCGTCCAGGGCGTCGGTGGTCTTGCGCACTTCCTTGGGCAGTTCCGACATTTCGGCGATGCCGCCGGCGTTGTCGGTCACCGGACCATAGGCGTCCAGGGCGACGATCATGCCGGCCAGAGCCAGCATGGTGGTTGCGGCCACCGAGATGCCGAACAGGCCGGCGATCTTGAAGGCGACGATGATGGCCACGGAAATCACCAGCACCGGCAGGGCGCAGGCTTCCATGGAGACGGCCAGACCCTGGATCACGTTGGTGCCGTGACCGGTGGTCGAAGCCTGGGCCACCGACTTGACCGGGCGATAATCGGTGCCGGTGTAATATTCGGTGATCCACACCAGCAGGCCGGTGACGGCCAGACCGATCAGCGAGCAGGTGTAGAGGCCGCTGCCGGTAATGACGCGGGTGCCGGCATCGAAGGTGGCGCCGAAGCCGCCGAACATGAAGTGCATGACCGCGGCAACCAGCAGCGCCGAAACCACGCCGGTGACGATCAGTCCCTTGTACAGGGCCTTCATGATCTTCTGCGAAGCATCGAGCTTGACGAAGAAGGTACCGATCACCGAGGCGAAGATGCACACGCCGCAAATGACCAGCGGCAGCATCATCATGGATTCCTGGGCGGCGCCCTTGAAGAAGATCGAGCCCAGCAGCATGGTGCCGACCACGGTCACCGCGTAGGTTTCGAACAGGTCGGCGGCCATGCCGGCGCAGTCGCCCACGTTGTCGCCCACGTTGTCGGCGATCACGGCGGGGTTGCGCGGATCATCCTCGGGGATGCCGGCTTCCACCTTGCCCACCAGATCGGCGCCCACATCGGCGCCCTTGGTGAAGATGCCGCCGCCCAGACGGGCGAAGATGGAAATCAGCGACGCGCCGAACGACAGCGCCACCAAGGCTTCCAACAGGTCGCGGCCATTGGCGCCCAGCGAACGCAGACCGCCGTAATATCCGGCGACGCCGATCAGGCCAAGGCCCACCACCAGCAGGCCGGTGATGGCGCCCGACTTGAACGCCACGTCGAGAGCTTGCTGCATGCCGCCCGAGCGGGCGGCTTCGGCGGTGCGGACGTTGGCGCGCACCGAAACGTTCATGCCCACATATCCGGCGACGCCCGACAGCACGGCGCCGAGGACGAAGCCAGCGGCCTGATAGATGCCGAGGCGAACCGCCAAGATCACGGCGACGACGGCGCCGACGATGGCGATCGTGCGATATTGGCGGTTCAGATAGGCCCTTGCGCCTTCCTGCACCGCAGCCGCGATTTCCTGCATTCTTGGAGTTCCGGCGGGAGACGCCAGGACGGACTTGATGGCGTATGCTCCGTAGAGCAGCGCCACAAGGCCGCATGCGATCACAAAGAGAGTTGTCATTGTGTCTTTATCCCCTGAGCAGCTTTATTGACTTTCGCGCCTCGCACTTCCGTCCGGCGAAAACTGCTGGTTGGCTGAGAGGACAACGCAAGCACCGAAAAGGCTGCCAGAAGACCAGGGGCGATGCAATCAAATGCTTGGGAATTTAACGCTTTATGACAATAATCCGCCCCGTCTAAAGGGATAATTGGGATAATTCCAGATTGACTACCCGATTTGTAAAAGTTTCAGTCGCAAAAATCACTTGAGGGAGGACTGCTCGATGGAGACATCCTTCACCCAACCGGGCATCAGCACCTTGTCGCAAACGGTAAGCAAGCGGCGCCGGATGGCCGACTGATCCAGGTAGGGATTATCCCGAAGCTGGTAGGGCAGGAACGCCATCATGTCTTCAAGAAAGGCGTTTTGCAGTCGCGGCAGGTTCTGTGCCACCAATTCCTTCTTCTCGAAAGGAACCTCCAGCCGCAGGATCATCTCGGCCTGCTTGCGAACCTCGCGATCTTGCACCACCGGCACGATCAGCAGCCCGAAATCCACGTAGCTGGGAGGCGTTGCGGGCTTGGCCACGGGCGCGGCCTCTTTCGGGGCCGGCGCGTTGCCGATCAACTGGTTGAAACGCTCGAGCGGATCGATGCCCCAGAAATAAAGGCCGCCGATGATGGCCGCGACCATCATCAGGAAAGCGATCACCATGAAGATCAGACGGACCACGTGGCGGCCCCCGATGCCGTTGCGCTGAAATGCCGCCAACCGCCGTTGGGCAAAACGACCGGATGTCCGTTGCCGTCGCGGACGCTGACGCCCGTGCCGTCGATCATGGAACCGATAACGGTCAGGGGCACTCCGGCCTGCTCGGCCACGGCCGTGATCGCCCCCGTCGCCGAAGGCGGTGCGGTGAACAACAATTCGTAATCATCGCCCCCCGTCAGCACGGTGGCAAGCAGCGAATGGTCGTGTGCAAGTGCGCATCGAGCGGCGGGCGACAGCGGAACGGCGGTTGCGGTCACGTCCGCTGCAAGCCCCGAAGCGCGGCAGATATGGCCCAGGTCCTGGATCAACCCGTCGGAAATATCCATGCCGGCATGGGCCAACCCCACCAATCCGGCCACTACCCCCACCCGTGGCCGGGGCAGCCGATAGCGGTCGGCCAGGAACGCCGAATGCTCGGGGCCAAGCTCGGCCGTTTGCCCGCGCGCGGCGCGCAGGCCCAAGGCACCGTCACCGATGGTGCCGCTGACCCAAATGTTGTCGCCGGCCCGCGCCGCCGAGCGCAGCAGCGCCCTGCCCCGCCCCACCTTGCCGAAAGCGGTCATCGACAGGGTCAGCGG
>DATGXU010000354.1:0-4043 GCA_035298685.1 Magnetospirillum sp.
CGAGCCGATGAAGCCGGCGCCGCCGGTGACCAGGACCTTCATGACGAATCCGAACGGGGTGAGAAACGCGGCCGTCACGATAACGTGCCCCGCCGGCAAAGACCAGCGGGGCACGGATTTGCCGGAACGCGATATCAGGCGATGATGATGTCCGACCCGTGCAGGTGCACGCCCGGTTGCAGGGTGGCCAGCACCACGTAGCCGGCGCCCTTGCCGTTGGCGTCGTAGTAAAGCGTGCCGGTGGAGTCCTGCACCAGCGAGGCCTTACCGGCGGCGAAGGCGGTGGTGGTGGCGTTGCTGCCGTTATAGGCGGTGCCGATCTCGACGAAGTTCACACCGTCGCGGGCCATGCCGCTGTCCAGCAGAAACGCGGTATGGTCCAGCACCACCTTGTCGTTGCCGACGGCGAAATCGGTGATGGTGTCGGCCCTGGCGGTGCCCTTGGTGACGTTCGATCCGATCCACAGGCCGTCGCCGGTGGACAGGTACTTGAACTGGTCGGCGCCGCTGCCGCCGGTCAGAACGTCCCGGCCCGAGCCGCCGACCAGCAGATCGTTGCCGCCCCGGCCGTCCATGGTGTCGTTGCCGGCCAGACCCGACAGCGTGTTGGCGGCGGCGTTGCCGATCATCTGGTTATGCCAGGCGCTGCCGGTGCCGTTGACCGCGTTGGTGCCGGTCAGCACCAAATTCTCCATATAGGTGCCCAAGCTGCACGAGAACGGGGTCTGGACGGTGTCGACGCCTTCGTTGGCGTTTTCGACGGCTTTGTCTGCCGCCGAGTCGAAGATGTACAAATCGTTCCCCAGCCCGCCCTTCAGGGTCAAATCGCCGCCGGTGCCGTACAGGGTGTCGTTGCCGCTGGTGCCGACCACTTCGGTCGAAGGAGTGGGCGTCGGAGTCGGCGTCGGCTCGGGCGTCGGCGACGGCGCGGTGAAGTCGCCGACCAGATGGATGTCCGAGGCCGCGACGCTGCCGCTGCTCAGCACCGCCATCTTGGTGGCGCCGCCGCTGGCCGAGCCGTTGCCGTCGAACCACAGCGCCCCGGCCGAGTCGAAGACGAAGTGCACGTTGCCGGCGTTGCTGCCGCTATAGGCGGTGGACAGCCGGGCGAAGTCGGCCGACGCCAGAATGCCCGAGCTGACGCCGAAGGCGCTGGCGGTGAATTCGAAATGATCGGTGCCTGACACGAAATCGGTGATGGTGTCGCCGCCCTGCGTCGCCGAGGCGAAGCAGAAGGCGTCGCCGCCATTGCCGCCGGTCAGCTTGTCGGCGCCGCCGCCGCCCACCAGCACGTTGGCGGCGTCGTTGCCGATGATGGTGTCGGCGCCGCTGCCGCCCACCGCCTTTTCGATGGTGGTGCCATAGGCGATGCAGACGTCGTTCCTGGCCAGCGCGCCGTTATAGACGCCCAGGCTCGAGAACGCGCCTGCGCGCAGGTCCAGCGTGCAGTTCACCGTCTGGTTCGAGGCGTCCAGGGTGTCGTTGCCGCCGCCGTCCCAGATGGTCATCACCGACGCCTTCGAGGCCGAGAACTGATAGACGGTGTCGCCGGCATTGGTCGCCCGGTTGGCGCCGTACAGGTATTGCGCGGCGGCGATGTCGTAAAGCTGCGGGGTGTAGGGCTGGGAATTGGGCGTGCTGGGCGGGTTGTCATAGCTCATCACGCTGTATTGGGCGGTGTTCTCGACTCCCGACAGGGTGGGGCCCGAGGTGTCGAAGGTGTGCTTCATGCCCAAGGCGTGGCCGATCTCGTGCAGGATGGCACGCAAGCCGAAACTGCCGTCGGAATAGGTCAGCGACTGGGTGCTGCTCATGTAGACGTCGGCGTGGGTGGTCTTGTAGCCCGACGACGCGCCGGTGGTGCCCTGCCACAGCGTCATGCCCGAGGCGCCGCCCACGTCGGCATTGCCGAAGGCGATCTGGCCGCCGCTGCTGACTTCCTTGAACGTGACGTTGCACACCTTCGACCACTCGGCCAGCGCCTCGCGGGCGCCGGCCTTGTCGGCGTCGCTGAAAACGCGGAAGCCGCCATAGACGCCGGGATTGCCGGTCATGAAGCTGTAGCTGATGGTGGTGGCGGTGCCGTGGGCGTAATCGGCGTTCCACCGCCAGTCCTGCGGATACAGCAGGGCGTTGACGTAATAGGGCAGGGCGGCGGCATCGGCGTGGACGATGGGGGCGCTGCCGGCGTCGTGGAACACCACGCTCTTGTCCAGTGCAGCTGCGGCCGTGGCGCAATCGGGGCAGCCGCAGCCGTAATAGTGCAGCGCCTCGGGGGCATGCGAGGTGTCGGAAACGGCCGGAACCGGCGTTTTCACGAGGGTCGCCATGGGGGGTCCTTCCCTTCGATTGGTCGGATTGCTCTGATGGGCGAACCCTATCGATGGGATGGCGAACGACCCCTTAAGGCGATTGGGGCAAGAAAAGGGCATTGATGGGGCATGGCGGCGGACGTGACTTCGCCGGGGCGGTCGGCTATATGGTCAGGCCCCTTTGCATCACCTCCCGCCCGGAGATCGGCCATGGAAAACCGCGAGATGTACGACGAGATCAACGCCCTGGTCGGCGCCGTCGCCAAGGCGCTGGACACCAGCGAGATGGAGGTCATCACCGCCATCGAGCAGGGCCGCCTGGGCATGGAAATGCGTTCGGACGACGACGGGCGGAATTACGTGTTCGTGCAGTTCGACGAACGCCAGGTCCGCATCTACCAGGGCGCCATCTTCCGCCAGGGCGACAAGCCCGACGACATGATCCAGCCCGATCTGGATGACGGGTGCGGCGGCGGTTGCACCTGCGGCCACTAACGCCCCTTACAAACGGCGGCCTCCGTGCCTACCTCCAAAGATGGGGGTGAGAGGAGGCGTGCCATGCAGACCGCTTTTCTGTTTCACGACGCCCGTGGCGCCGCGCCGCGGCCGATTACCCTCGACCATCCCTGGCGCTGGCTGGCGTCGGGCTGGCTGGACATGTGCTCGGAACCGGCGGTCAGCTATGTCTACGGCGCCGTGTTCGCCGGCCTGGGCTTCATCCTGCTGTTCGGCCTGAACATGATGGACATGGCCTGGCTGATCCTGCCGCTGGGGTTGGGCTTCGCCCTGGTCGGGCCGGCGGCGGCGGTGGGGCTGTACGAGGTCAGCCGCCGGCTGGGTTCCGGCGACGAGGTGGATTTCGCCCACGCGCTCGGCGCCTTTCGCCGCAATCCGGGTCAGATCGCGCTGGTGGGGTTGTTCCTGCTGATCGCCTTCATCGCCTGGGTGCGGCTGGCCATGCTGGAGTTCATGCTGTTCTTCGGCGCGGCGCCGCCCGGTCTGGATCAGGTGGCGCAAACCATGATGTCGTCGGCCGGCGTGCCCATGCTGCTGGTGGGCGCCGCCACCGGCGCGGTGCTGGCGGCCTGCGTGTTCGCCATGACCGCCATCGCCATTCCCATGCTGGTGGATCGCCCCGAGTGCGATGCGGTGACCGCCATGATGACCAGCGTCGAGGTGGTCTGCCGCAACCCCCGGCCCATGGCTCTGTGGGCTTTCCTGATCGGCCTTGTCACTGTGGTCGGGGCGGGGCTGTTCTTCGTCGGGCTGGTGGTGGCGCTGCCCCTGCTGGGGCATGCGTCGTGGCATGCCTATCGCGACCTGATTGGAAAAAGCGCCTGATCTTCCGGAGGGGATGACTGGGGCAGGCGGCATGCCGACATGGCAGGACGGACTTTCCGTCAAGGAGGGCGCCGCCATGCCCCGCTCCGTGCTCGTGCTGACGCTGTGCTGTGTCGTGCTGTCGGGTGCCGCCCGGGCCGATTACCGCTCGGGCGTGCAGGCGTGGGGAAAGGGCGATTTCGCCTCGGCCGCCATCGCCTTCCTGCCGGCGGCCGAAGCCGGCGAGCCCGAGGCGCAATACATGATGGGACGCCTGTACTCGCTGGGCGACGGCGTGCCGCGCGACTTCGTGCATGCCTGGGTGTGGTTCGACCGCGCCGCGCGCCAGGGGCACGCCCTGGCGGCCGAGGCGCGCGACTCCATGGGCCATGTGCTGCGCCCCGACCAGCT
>DATGXU010000355.1:0-6698 GCA_035298685.1 Magnetospirillum sp.
GGACCGCCATGGACGACGCGGTGGCCGGCCGCCACCAGGGTGGCGCCTTCCAGGTGATCCTCGACCCAATCGATCAGGTGCTTGAGCAGATCTTCGTGATTGAGATCGCTGTCGGCAGGCCAACGCTGCTCGGCCAGCACGGTGCCGTCGGCCGCCTGGGCGATGAAATGGGGGGCGACGTTGATGCCCTCGACCTGCCCCTTCGACGACAGCAGCGGCTTTTGGTCGCCGTTGGAAAGGAACAACGAGAACTTGATCGACGAAGAGCCGGCGTTGATGACCAGAATGCCGTCACGCATGGAAGTGTTCTCCTTACTCGGCCGCAACCTTGGTGCCCTTGGCGCGGCGCGCATGGGCGAACAGCACGGCGACGGCGCACGACGCCAGGCGGGCCTTGGCCGAGTCGGCGCGGCTGGTCAGCACGATCGGCACCCGGGCGCCCAGCACGATGCCGGCGGCGTCGGCTTCCGCCAGATAGCTCAGCTGCTTGGCCAGCATGTTGCCGGCCTCGAGATCGGGAACCAGCAGGATGTCGGCATGGCCGGCCACCGGCGAGTTGATCTTCTTGATCTTGGCCGCCTCGGCGGAAATGGCGTTGTCGAAGGCCAGCGGGCCATCCAGCTCGGCCCCGGTGATCTGGCCGCGGTCGGACATCTTGCACAGCGCCGCCGCCTCGATGGTCGAGTTGATCTTGGGATAGACCGTCTCGACCGCCGACAGGATCGCCACCTTGGGCTTGGGAACATCCAGGCAGTGGGCCAGGTCGATGGCGTTCTGGACGATGTCCACCTTGTCTTCCAGGCTGGGATAGATGTTGATCGCCGCGTCGGTGATCAACAGCGTCTTGGGATAGGTGGGAACATCCATCAGGAAGACGTGGCTGATGCGCCGGCCGGTGCGCAGGCCGGTGTCGCGGCGGGCGACCTCGTGCATCATCTCGTCGGTGTGCAGGCTGCCCTTCATCAGCGCCTCGGCCTCGCCCGAGCGGCACAGCGCCACCGCTTTCTCGGCGGATTCGTGGCTGTGCTGGGTGTCGATGATGCGGATGCCGGTCAGATCGAAGCCGAATTCGGCGGCGATCTGGCGGATCTTCGCCTCGGGGCCGACCAGGATGGGGGTGATCAGGCCGCGCTTGAACGCCTCGACCGGACCTTCCAGCGACACCTGGTCGCAGGGATGGCAGACCGCCACCGAAATGGGGTCCAACGGCGCGCAACGCTCGATGATGTCCTCGAAGACATGATGGCGGCGGCGCAGCGAAACCTCGTGCAGTTCGGCCTTGGGCTGAACCACCTTGAGGGTCGGCGCGAACACGTCGGCACGCCCCTGAAAGGCCACTTCGCCCTTTTGGTTCACCGCGGTGCAGGTGAAGGCGACCAGATTGGGCGCGGTCTTTTCCGCGACGGTGATGGTGACCGTCAGGGTGTCGCCCACCTCGACCGGATGCAGGAATTCGAAATCCTGGCTTTTATAGACCGTGCCCGGACCGGGCAGCTCGTTGCCCAGCAGCGCCGAAAGCAGCGATCCGCCCCACATGGTGTGGGCCAGAACCTTGCGATGGCTGGTCAGTTGCTGAGCCTGTTCGGCGCTGTAGTGGGTGGGGTTCATGTCGCCGGTGGCGACGCCGAACAGCTCCACATCCTCCATGCGGCAGGTGCGGGTGAGAGACGCGCTGTCACCGACCTTGATTTCGTCCCAAGTCCGGTTCTCCATCATCTCGACCATGCACTCGTCTCCTTGTCAGATGGGGCGCGGCGGGCGGTTTGGCACCGCGCCGCTCACGTGTTGCAGCGCAATATACGGATACTTCCTATGGAGATACAACGTCCGTTCGAATGCTTTCATCAATTGGTAACTGTATACCTCGAAAGGTAAAGGTACTCGGGATCGCCCTTAGGCCGAAGTGGCAAAAACGCCATATTGGGCGAACGACTTTACCACTTGGCACATGATCAGATGAAGAAACGGCACGTTACGCACAGAACCTACCCGACCGGGTGAGTAATAAATTGTGAAACACATGGCGGACATGCCCTTTGGCCGCGTTGCGACAAACAAAGGTCGGGGGTAACCTGGGTCCGGAAATAAAACATTGGTAATAGGTTAGGAACTCCATGAGCGTACGCAACCTGAAGGCTCTGTTCCGTCCGCAGTCGGTGGCCGTGATCGGCGCGACCACCCAGCCCAAGGCTCCGGGCGCGATCGTGATGAAGAATCTTCTTCAGGCGAACTTCGCCGGGCCGATCATCCCCGTCACCGCCGAACATCAGTCGGTGGCCGGCGTGCTGGCTTACCCGGACGTTTTCAGCCTGCCCATGGTTCCCGACCTTGCCGTCATCTGCACCCCCGCCGCCACCGTGCCCGGCGTGATCGCGGCGCTGGGGCAAAAGGGCACGCGGGCGGCGTGCGTCATGACCACCGGGCTTGACCACGAACGCGACGCCTCGGGCCGCACGCTGCTTGATGCGGCCATCGCCGAGGCCAAGCCGTTCGGCATGCGCCTGCTGGGCCCCAATTCCATGGGCATCCTGGTTCCCGGCATCGGCCTGAACGCCAGCATCGCCCCCGAGGATGCGCTGAAGGGCAAGATCGCCTTCGTGTCGCAATCGGGCGCTTTGTGCACCGCCGTTCTGGACTGGGCCTGCACCAAGGGCATCGGCTTCTCGCACTTCATCCACACCGGCGAAGGCGCCGACATCAGCCTGGGCGACATCCTCGATTACCTGGGCTCCGACCCTTATACCCGCGCCATCCTGCTGTATGTGGAAACCCTGCGTGGGCGCCGGAATTTCATGTCGGCCGCCCGCGCCGCCGCCCGCAACAAGCCCGTGCTGGTGATCAAGGCCGGCCGCTCGACCGAAGGTGCCCTGGCCGCCAGCTCGCATACCGGTTCGCTGGCGGGCTCGGATCTGGTGTTCGACGCCGCCATCCGCCGCGCCGGCATGCTGCGCGTGAAGGACATCGACGAATTGTTCGGCGCGGTGGAGACCCTGGCGCGCTCGCGTCCCGTGAAGGGCAAGCGCCTGGCTATCCTGACCAATGGCGGCGGCATCGGCGTGATCGCCGCCGACGATCTGGCCGATGGCGGCGGTGAACTGGCCGAACTGCCGCCCGAGGTGATCGAGAAACTGAACGCCGTGCTGCCGTCCACGTGGTCGCGCTGCAATCCCGTCGACATCGTCGGCGACGCCGACGGCGAACGCTATTCCAAGGCGCTGACCATCCTGCTGGAATCCAAGGCGGTGGATGGCGTGCTGGTGATGTACGCCCCCACCGCCATGTCCGATCCCGACGCCGTGGCCGAAGCGGTCATCAAGGTGTTCAAGGAAAAGACCCGCGCCAACATCATGACCTGCTGGGTCGGCAGCGAAAAGGTGGCGCATGCCCGCCGCTTGCTGGCCGACGCCGCGGTGCCGACCTTCGAGACGCCCTATGCCGCCGTGCAGGGATTCCTGCACCTGCTGGAATACAAGCGGAACCAGGAAATGCTGATGGAAGTCCCGGCCTCGGCGGCCTCGGACTTCATTCCCGATACCGGCTTCGTGCGCGACATCATCAACGAAGTGCTGGCGCGCGGCGATTCCATGATGACCGAGGCCGAGGCCAAGGCGGTTCTGGACGCCTATGGCATTCCCACCATCGAAACCCGCATGGCCCGCCACCCGGCCGAGGCCAGCCGCATTGCCAAGAGTCTGAGTGCCCCGGTGGCGCTGAAGATCCTGTCGCCCGACATCGTCCACAAATCCGACGTAGGCGGCGTGGTGCTGAACCTGGAAACGCCGTTCGAGGTGGAAAAGGCCGCCAACGCCATGCTCGAGCGGGTGCAGGCGACCTATCCGGAAGCGCGGATCGAGGGCTTCACCGTCCAGAAGATGGCGGTGCGCAAGCCCGGTACCCAGGAATTGATCGTCGGCGTCGCCACCGATCCCATCTTCGGTCCGGTGATCCTGTGCGGCCAGGGCGGCGTGGCGGTGGAAGTGATCGGCGACCGCGCGGTGGCGTTGCCGCCGCTGAACATGAACCTGGCCGCCGATCTGGTGCAGCGCACCCGGGTGTCGTCGCTGTTGCGCGGCTATCGCGGCCGGCCGCCGGCCAACATGGAGGCGCTTTACAGCGTGCTGATCCAGGTGTCGCAGATGATCGTCGACTTCCCCGAAATCGTCGAACTGGACATCAACCCGCTGCGTTGCGGCGCCGACGGCGTGCTGGCGCTGGATGCCGCCATCAAGATCAACAAGGTGGCGCGCGACCGCGAGCGCATGGCCATCCGCCCCTATCCGGCCGAGTTGGAAGAAATTTTCACCATGACGGACAACACCGGGCGCAAGACGCTGCTGCGCCCGATCCGTCCCGAGGACGAGCCGAACCACCATGTGCTGGTGTCGAAGATGACGCCCGAGGACATCCGGTTCCGCTTCTTCGGTCTGGTGCATGAACTGCCCCATTCGGAAATGGCGCGCCTGACCCAGATCGACTACGACCGCGAGATGGCGTTCATCGCCGAATTCACCCACGAGGACGGCACCAAGGAAACCCTGGGCGTGGTCCGCACCGTCACCGACCCGGACAACGAAAAGGCCGAGTTCGCGGTGCTGGTGCGCTCGGACCTCAAGGGCACGGGCCTGGGCAAGCGGCTGCTGGTCAAGATGATCGAATATTGCCGTTCGCGCGGCACCCACGCCATCGTCGGCCAGGTGCTCAAGGACAACATCCGCATGCTTAAGTTCGTCGAGCATCTGGGCTTCGTCCAAACCAAGACCATCGACGGCGACATCGTGGAAGTGGAATACGACCTGTCCAAGCCCGCGGTGACCGACCCCGAGCCGCCCGAGGCCGAGTAACCTTCAGGCGTTAGAACTCACGGTTCCCCAACAGGTGCGTCGGGATGGTCAGACCCGTCCCGATGGCACCGACGGTGAACAGCACCCGCAAGGTATATTCCAGCGTGGTGGCGATCATGGCGGCGGCATTGGCCTCGACCGCCGTGGTCAGCGCCAGCAGGCCGAGAATGGCCTGAGCGAAGAAACTTCCCGGCACCATGGGAATGCACCCGGCCAGCGCCATGGCGCTGCTGGCCTGGCGCTGGCGCGGCAGCAACAGGCGCACGGCCAGACCGACCACGGTGGCGGCGACGAACGACGCCGCTTCCAGGCTCATATGGGCATCCAGGCCCAGGGTGCGGACGAACAGGGCCACGGCCCCGGCCGCCGCGCACCATGGCAGCGCCCGCAGCTCGAAATTGAACAGCACGCCGAAGCCGGCCGCCGCCACCGCCCCGAACAGGGCTTGATGGGCCAGGTGCGCCATATCCACGGTCATGGCGCCAGCCTGACCAGGGATTGGGCCAGCCAGACGCCGACGGTGACGAAGACCATGATGAAGATCACCGTTACGGCCCGCGCGCTGCCCAAGGTGGGCGAACCTTCCATGATGTCGATCTGGGCATTGAGCGCCGGCACCCCCGGCACCAGCAGCAGCACCGAGGCCATCAGCGCCAGGCTGACGGTGCCGCTGCCCACCAGCCGCGCGCCCAGGCCGCCCATGGCGGCGGACAGAAAGGCGACGACGGCGGCAACCACGAACGGATTGACCTTCCGCACCAGCAGCAGGTGGCGCAGGTACTGGCCCGCGGTCGAGGCGACGACGATGGCGGCGAAGCCCGGCCAGTCCACCCCCAGCAGGCGCCCGAACCCGGCACAGGCCAATCCGACCGCCACCGCGACCAGCCAGGTGGGGTGGCGCCGAGTGCCCTGCGCCAACCGCTCGATCTCCTGCCGGGTTTCCGCCGGTGTCATGCCGCCCTGGGCCACGCGCACGGCCAGCTTGCGGATGCCCTGGTCAAGCTGATGATTGACCGCGTGCCGCCCCACGTCGACCATGCGGGTGATGGAGTTGGCGCCGCCGGTAACGGTGATGGCAAGCGAGGCATAGCCCGAGCGGAACGCCACCCGTTCGGCGCCCAGGCCCTTGGCCACCATCTCGGCGCATTGGTGGATCACCTGCCCGCGGGCGCCGCTTTCCATCAGCACGCGGGCCGCCTGCAACGCCACCATGGCGATCTGTTCCAAGGCGCGGTGCCGCAACAAGACGGGGTCGGTTTCGGACATGGTGCCGCCGGGAAGCTGGAAACCTGACCCATGGCACATGGCGCCGCGCGCACCGGCACGGGAGTCGCGATTAAGAGGTCAGAAACCGCCGCGCCGCAGCAGTTCGGCCGCCGCCGCCGCCGGAACGGCCGGGCTGAACAGGAACCCCTGCACGCAATCGCAGCCCTCGGCCGCCATGATCGCCATCTGCGCCTCGGTCTCGACCCCTTCGGCCACCACCTTCATGTCGAGCGCGTGCGCCAGCGAGATGATCGCGCGGGTGATGGCGCGATCGCTGTCGTCTTCGGCCACGTCGGCCACGAACGAGCGGTCGATCTTCAATTTGCAGACCGGAAAACGCTTCAGGCGGCCCAGCGACGAATAGCCGGTGCCGAAATCATCCACCGCCAGCCCCAGGCCCATGGCGTTGACGTCGGCCAGCATGCGGCCGGCAGCGGCCGGGTCTTCCATCATGGCGGTTTCCGTCAGCTCCAGTTCCAGCCGCCCCGGCGGCAGCCGCGCCTCGGCCAACAGCCGGCGCACCAGCAGCGGCAGGTCCGGCCGCTTCATCTGCACCGCCGAAAGGTTGACGGCGATGGGCACCGCCGGCAG
>DATGXU010000356.1:0-1596 GCA_035298685.1 Magnetospirillum sp.
GGTGGCCGATCTGGCCCGCAAAGCCAATTGCAACATCGACTGGGCGATGGAAGGCATCACCCAGCCCACCGGCCCCGACCAGTCGCGAAAGATGTAAGCGCGGCTTCAACGGCGGTTAACCGCCGACGCCCATAGTGCCGGCCTTCCCATCCGGAGGCCGAGCCCGTGGACGACCGCGCAACCCACAACGTGCCGGCGGGGATCGCCCGCCTTTACCGCACCCTTTGGGCCCAGGCCGCCGGCCAGCGTCGGCGGCTGGCGGCTTTTCTGGCGCTGTTGTTCGCCGCCCAGACGGTAAGGCTGGCCATCCCCTATTATTTCGGGCTGGCGGTCAACGATCTGCAGCAAACGGGAACGCAGGATCTGGCCCTGGCCGGCCGCCACGTGGCCTTAGCCACCGGTGCCGTCGCGCTGGGCTGGCTGCTGCACGGACCGGCGCGGGTGATGGAGCGGTTCCTGGCGGTGCGCGTGCGCGAACGCTTCGCCGACGCGCTGTACGCCAAGGCGGCGACGCTGCCGCTGGCGTGGCACGAAACCCGCCATACCGGCGAGATCGCCACCCGCATGACCAAGGCGGTGACGGCGCTGTTCGGCTTTTCCCAGCACCAGTTCGTCTATCTGCAGAACGTGGTCAGCCTGGTCGGACCGTTGGCCGCCATCGCGGCGATTTCGTGGGTCACCGGCACCGCCGCCATTGTCGGCTATGCCGCCATCTTCATCCTGCTGATCCGCTTCGACCGGGTGATGGTGCGCCTGATCCGCGCCGAGAACTCGGCCGAACGCGGCTGGCAGGCGGCGTTGCTGGACGGCCTTGCCAACATGGCGACCATCCGGGCGCTGCGCATCGCCGGGCCGATCCGGCGGCTGGTGGCCGAACGCTACGGCCAGGTGTCGGCGCCGCTACGCCGCAACATCGTGGTCAACGAAAGCAAGTGGTGCGCCATCGACCTGCTGAACAACGCCATCCGCACCGGCTTGGTGGTGCTGTACGGTTGGCTGGCGTGGCGCCAGGGCGGCGTGCTGCTGTTGGGCAGCGCCGTCATGGTTCACCAATATTCCCAGCAGGTGGGCAACGTGGTCGGCTCCATGGCCGGCCATTGGAGCGACCTTGTCCGCTATGCCACCGACATCGCCGGTGCCGACGACGTACTGAAGGCGGAACCGGCGGCGGAACCGGTGGTCACCCCGCTGCTTGCCCACTGGCGCCGGCTGACGGTGGATCACCTGACCTTTCATCATGCCGGCCGGCGCGGCGGCAACGGCCCCGCCCTTGACGGCCTGTCGCTGGAGCTGCGCCGGGGCGAACGGGTGGCGCTGGTGGGCGAAAGCGGCTCGGGCAAGAGCACGCTGCTCAAGGTGCTGGCCGGGCTATACCACCCCGAACGTGCCCACATCGCCGTGGACGGGGTGGCCTGCCTGGGTCTGTCCGACCTGGGCGGCGTCGCCACCCTGATTCCGCAGGAAGCGGAAATCTTCGCCACCTCGCTGGGCTTCAACATCACCCTGGGCCGCGACGCCGAGGCCGCCCGGATCGAGCATGCCTGCCGGATGGCCGGCTTCGACGGCGTGCTGGCAAGCCTGCCGCAGGGGCTGGAT
>DATGXU010000357.1:0-9856 GCA_035298685.1 Magnetospirillum sp.
TGGCACGACTGTTCGCCAACCAGGGCATGAAGGTCGCGCCCTTCAAGCCGCAGAACATGTCCAACAACGCCGCCGTCACCGCCGACGGCGGCGAAATCGGCCGCGCCCAGGCGTTGCAGGCCAGGGCCTGCGGCATCGCCCCCATCGCCGACATGAACCCGGTGCTGCTGAAGCCGCAATCGGACGTGGGCGCCCAGGTGGTGGTGCAGGGACGGGTGCTGACCACTGCCGGCGCCCGCGACTATTACCGCCTCAAGCCCAGCCTGCTGCCCAAGGTGCTGGAAAGCTTCCACCGCCTGGGCGAGGGCGCCGATCTGGTGCTGGTGGAAGGGGCGGGCAGCGCCGCCGAGGTCAATCTGCGCGCCAGCGACATCGCCAACATGGGGTTCGCCGAGGCCGCCGATCTGCCGGTGGTGCTGATCGGCGACATCGACCGTGGCGGCGTTCTGGCCAGCATCGTTGGCACCTGGGAGCTGTTGCCGCCGCCCGAGCGGGCGCGGCTCAAAGGCTATCTGATCAACAAGTTCCGCGGCGACGTCGGCCTGTTTACCCCCGCCATCGACATCATGGGCGGCCGCACCGGCCTGCCCTGCCTGGGCGTCATTCCCTATTTCGCCGACGCCGCCCGCCTGCCCGCCGAGGATGCGGCGTCGTTGCGCGCGCAAGCCGGCGACGGTTCCCTGCACGTGGTGGTGCCGCAGCTGTCGCGCATCGCCAATTTCGACGATTTCGATCCGCTGGCGGCCGAGCCGGGCGTGCGGCTGTCCATGGTTCCCCCTGGCCGGCCCCTGCCCGCCGACGCCGACGTGGTCATCCTGCCCGGATCAAAGGCCACCATCGCCGATCTGGCGTTCCTGCGGGCGCAGGGCTGGGATATCGACATCCTGGCCCATGTGCGCCGGGGCGGCCGGGTGTTGGGCATCTGCGCCGGCTATCAGATGCTGGGCCGCACCGTGTCGGACCCGCTGGGGGTGGAAGGCCCGGCCGGCGGGGTGGCGGCGGGCCTGGGCCTGCTGGAGGTGGACACGGTGATGGCGGGGGAAAAGGTGCTGGTCGAGGTGGCAGGCACCGATTCCGGCGGCCTGCCGGTGCGCGGCTACGAAATGCACATGGGCCGCACCAGCGGTCCCGACTGCGCCCGTCCGCTGCTGACGCTGGCGGGCCAGCCCGATGGTGCGGTGTCCCGGGACGGGCGGGTGCAGGGCTGCTACCTGCACGGCCTGTTCGCCTCGGACCCGTTCCGCCACGCCTTTCTGGGGCGCCAGGACGGCATCGCCTATGACGCCCAGGTGGAAGAGGTGCTGGACCGGCTGGCCGAGCACCTGGACGCCCATGTGAACCTGGACGCCCTGTTCAGGCTGGCTTCAGGGTGAACAGCATGGTGGTGCCCTGGCCGGGCACCGACTCCACCCAGATGCGGCCGCCATGGCGTTCGACGATCTTGCGGCACAGCGCGAGGCCGATGCCGGTGCCGTCGTAACAGTCGCGGCGGTGCAGGCGCTGGAACAGGGCGAAGATGCGGTCGTGATATTGCGGCTCGATGCCGATGCCGTTGTCGTTGACGGCGAAGCGCACCATGCCGTTGGCGTCGCGCTCGGCCGACACGGTGATCACCGGCGGCCGTTGCGGATCGCGGTATTTCACCGCGTTGCCGATCAGGTTCTGGAACACGCTGTGCAGTTCGCTGGGGCGACACCAGACGCGCGGCAGCGGTCCGATGGTCACGGTGGCATTGGCTTCCGCCACCATGGCGTTCAAGGCCCGCACCGCCGCGTGGGCGATGCCGTGCGCGTCGCAAGGCTCGGCGCCCACGTCGTCGCGGCCGATGCGCGAGAAATCCAGCACGTCGTTGATCAGCTTCGACATGCGCTTCGAACCGTCGACCGCAAATTGGATGTATTCGTCGGCGTCGCCGTCCAACTGGCCGTGATAGCGCCGCTCGAGCAATTGCAGGAAGCTGCTGATGTTGCGCAGCGGCTCCTGCAGGTCGTGCGAGGCCACATAGGCGAACTGTTCCAGCTCGGCGTTGGTGGCGGCCAGGTTGGCGGTTCGCTCGGCCACCTGGGCTTCCAACGCGTCGCGGCTGGCGGCCAGCTGCCGGGTCAGGTTGCGGTTGGCCGCCGCGCGCACGTCGTACATCCACGCCAGCACCATCAGGAAGATCGCCACCCCGACCAGCACGGTGCCTTCTTCCACCACCTGCTTGCGCCAGCGGCTCATCGCCACGTCGGTGGTTTCCGCCACCGCCACCACCAACGGGAAATTATTCAGCGTCCGATAGGCCGACAGCTTTTCCATGCCGTTGACCATGGATACGAAGCGAACCACCCCGTTGGGGGATTTGGACATCAGCGGATACATGGGTGACGCCGCCACCGTCTTGCCCAGGTATTCGTCGTGCTGGGGCACGCGGGCATAATAGACGCCGTCGGTGCGGAACAGCGACGCGCCTCCCTCGGGATCGACCATCACCGAGCTCAGCTGATCGCGGAAGCTGCCGGGATCGACGCCGGCGATGACGACGCCGCCGAAACCGCCGTTCTTTGCGGTGATCGAGCGGGTCAGCGGAATGGACGGCTGGTTCGAAAAGCGGCTGACCACCGGGTCGGGCAGGAAAAACCGCGTCTTGGGGAAGGCGGCCTTGGCGTCGCGGAAATAGGCGCGGTCCGACAGATCGTCGGCATGGCTGGGCAGCACCTGTCCCGGCCGGGCGATGACCGCGACCACATGGCCACGGGCGTCGGTGATCACCAGATTGCGCACCTCGGGGAAGCTGGCCAGCCGGGCGCTGAACCATTTCTCAAGCGAGGCATCCAGTCCGGTGGTGGGGTCGATGCGGTCGGCAGCCTCTTCCAGCAGGGCGGCGACGCTGCGCACGGAACCGTCGATGTGGTATTCGACCGAGCGGGCCAAGGCGGTTAGGCGCGTTTCCGCCTCACGCAGGTCCAGGGCGCGGTCCCTCATGGTGCCCCAACCCCAATCGGCGGCTAACACCAAGACGAGAAGCAGAGCGGCCGTTCGACCTTTAAAGCGCCAGAACAGGCCGTCCCGAGCCAAATCCCCCAAAGCCCGAGCCATCCGAGGCCCTCTTGAAAATAGTCCCAACATGGTGATCCTGTCGCCGCGGCCCGTCAATCCCCCGCTACAATGCGGCCTGCACCCACAGCGCCAGGATGGCGAGGCCGGCGTTCAGCAGGCAGGCGACGGAAAACAGGTGCAGCGCGCGGTCGATGTCGGCCACGGTGGCGCGGGCGCGGCCGCGGCCGATCCACTTTTCGTCCACCACCAGGCCGGGATACTTGCGCGGCCCCCCCAGCGCCAGATCCAGCGCCCCGGCCATGGCCGCCTCGGGCCAGCCGGAATTGGGGCTTTTATGATGGCGGGCGTCGGTCGCCATGGTGCGCAGCGCGCGCAACGGCCGTCCGCGCGTGGCGAACAGGGCGGCCAGGGCGATGGTCAATCCGGCCAGCCGGGCCGGGATTAAATTCATCACGTCGTCCAGCCGCGCCGAGGCCCAGCCGAACGACCGGTACTTGTCGTTGCGGTAGCCGACCATGCTGTCCAGCGTGTTGACCGTCTTGTAAAGCACCAGGCCGGGCAGCCCCAGGACGGCGTACCAGAAGGCGGGCGCCACTACGGCGTCGGCGAAATTCTCGGCCAGGCTTTCGATGGCGGCGCGGGCGACGCCGTGTTCGTCCAGGCTTTGCGGGTCGCGGCCGACGATGCGCGAAACGGCGAAACGGCCGGCTTCCAGCCCGGTGTGCTCCAGCGCGCGGGCGACGTCGTCCACGTGGTCGAACAGTGCGCGCTGGGCGATCAGCACGGCGGCGGCGAACACCTCGATCGGCCACAGATGGGGCACGGCGCGGGCGACGAAGGCGATGGTTCCGCCGACGCCCAGCGCCAGCGTCACCATCAGCGCCACCAGCACCACGCCGCGCAGCTTGCGGTCGCGCTCGGGCAAAGCGGGTTTGTTCAGGCGCTTGTCCAGCCGCCCGATCAGGCGGCCGATCAGCACCACCGGGTGGGGCAGCAGGCGGAACAGCGGGCCCATTTCCCCGAACATGGCGTCCACGGCCAAAGCCATGAACAGCATCAACAGGGCGTCGGGGGCGTGGCCGAAATGGGTGCCGAACGGAAGCATGGCCGGACTTTACCGCCTGGCGATTTGCAGTGGCAACCCCGCCGCGCTTTTCCTATAGTCCGAGCCTTGAAATCCGGCCGGAAGCAAGGACTAGCCGGCATTGGCACGAAGGCAAGGACCACGCGCATGAGCGAAAAGACCGGTGTGATGATCTGCGGCCATGGCAGCCGCGACGTAGAGGCGACCACCGAATTCGCCTCGCTGGCCCGCCATCTGCGCGCGCGCCTGCCGCAATATCCGGTGGAAAGCGGTTATCTGGAATTCGCCCGCCCGATCATCCGCGACGGTCTCGAGGCGCTGAAGGCCCAGGGCGTCACCCGCGTGCTGGCGGTGCCCGGCATGCTGTTCGCCGCCGGCCACGTGAAGAACGACCTGCCGTGGGAGATCAACAGCTTCGCTGCCGAGAACCCCGGCATGAGCGTGCAGTTCGGCCGCGAACTGGCCGTCGACCCCAAGCTGCTGGCCGCCTCCGCCGCCCGCATCGAGGAAGCCGAGGCCAAGGGCAAGCCCGGCGTGTCGCGCCAGGACACCCTGCTGCTGGTGGTCGGCCGCGGCACCAACGATCCCGACGCCAATTCCAACGTGTCCAAGGTGGCGCGCATGCTGTGGGAAGGCATGGGCTTCGCCTGGGCCGAGGTGGCCTATTCCGGCGTCGCCTATCCGCTGGTCAACCAGGCGCTGGAGCGGGTGGTCAAGCTGGGCTACAAGCGCATCGTCGTCTTCCCCTACTTCCTGTTCACCGGCATCCTGGTCAAGCGCATCTATGACTGGGCCAACGAGGCGGCGGCGGCCAATCCCGGCATCGAATTCATCAACGCGCCCTATCTCAACGACCATCCGCTGGTGATCGACAGCTTCGTCGAGCGGGTCGAGGAAATCCTGCGCGGCGAAACCCACATGAACTGCACGCTGTGCAAGTACCGCACCCAGGTGGTGGGGCACGAAAGCGCGGTGGGCGCGGTTCAGGCCGGCCATCACCACCACGTGCGCGGCATCGGCACCGACGCCGACCATGACCATGGGCACGACCATGGCCATGACCATGGGCATCACCACGACCACGGCCACGACCATCACCACCATGATCACCACGATCATGGCCACGGCCATCATCACGGGCATAGCCACGGCCACAAGCACGGCGAGTAGGCTGCCATGGCGGCGTGTCCGCTTTTCGACGCCTATGTGATGGTGGATTGGAGCGCGGAAGCGCGCCCGAAACAGGGACCGGACAGCATCTGGTGGACCTGTTTCGAGCGCGGCGCCGCCGGCATGGTGGAACGCGCCGTTGCCAATCCCGCCACCCGCGCCGAGGCGGAAGCCCAACTGGCCGATCTGCTGTCCGACCTGGCGGCGCGGGGCCTTGCCGTACTGGCCGGCTTCGATTTCAATTTCGGCTTCCCCCAAGGCGCAGTTGATCGCCTGGAAGCCCGGGATTGGCGGGGAATCTGGCGCCGTTTGGCTGCCGAAATAAACGACGGCGACGACAATGCCAACAATCGCTTCGCCGTCGCCGCCGAGCTGAACCGCCGTTTTTCGGGGCGGGCGGCGCCGTTCTGGGGCTGCCCGGCCTCGGCCGTCCAGGACACCCTGGCACCGACCCGGCAGGACTATGCCGGCCTGCCCGAGCGCCGCTTGGCCGAGGCCCGCGTCGCCAGCGCCAAGCCGGTGTGGCAACTGGCCTATGCCGGCAGCGTCGGCGGCCAGACCCTGACCGGCATTCCCCGGCTGGAACGGTTGCGCCGCCATCCCTGGCTGGCCGATGTCACCCGGGTATGGCCGTTCGAAACCGGATTGCGGGCGCTGAACCGCGCGCCCGAGCGGCAGATCGTGCTGGCCGAGATTTATCCCGGCCTGCTGACGGTCACGCCGGCGGCGGGCGAGGTCAAGGATCAGGCGCAGGTCCGCGCGCTGGCCCGCCATTTCGCCGCGCTGGACGACGACGGCCGGCTGGCGCCGCTGTTCGCCGGCGACACCACACTGACGGCGGCGGAACGGGCCGCCGTGGAAACCGAGGAGGGCTGGATTCTGGGCGTCACCACTTCCGACCGCGTCGATATTCACGACTGGATCAAGGACCCGGCCGCCATCTATGCGGAATCCTTCGCCACCATCCGCCGCGAGGTCGACCTTGACGCCGTTCCCCAGGGCTTGCGCGATCTGGTGGTGCGGGTGGTGCACGCCTGCGGCATGACCGACATCGCCGCCGAGATGGCGTGGAGCGACGGTGCCGGCGAGGCCGGCCGTCGCGCCCTGGCCGAGGGTGCGCCCATTCTGGTCGACGCCGAAATGGTGGCGCACGGCATCATCACCCGCCGCCTGCCGCGGGCCAATCCGGTGATCTGCACCCTCAACGATCCCCAGGTGGCGCCTGCCGCCAAGGCCCTGGGCACCACCCGCTCGGCCATGGCGGTGGATTATTGGCTGCCCCGGCTGGCGGGCGCCGTGGTCGCCATCGGCAACGCCCCCACCGCCCTGTTCCACCTGCTGGAATTGCTGGCGGACGGCGCGCCACGCCCGGCCCTGATCCTGGGCTTTCCGGTCGGCTTCGTCGGCGCGGCGGAAAGCAAGGAGGCGCTGATCCAGTCGGGCCTGCCCTTCGTCACCCTGCGCGGCCGCCGGGGCGGCTCGGCCATGGCGGCGGCGGCGGTCAACGCCCTGGCCGGGGGGCTGGAATGACCGCCTGGCTCAGCGTCGTCGGCATCGGCGACGACGGCCGCGACGGGTTGAGCCCCGCCGCCCGCGCGCTGCTGGATGGCGCCGAGGTGGTGATCGGCGGCGCCCGGCATCTGGCGCTGCTGCCCGATGGCGCCGACAAGCGGGAATGGCCGTCGCCCTTTGCCGGTGCCCGCGACCTGATTGATTCGTTGCGGGGTCGCAACGTGGTCGTGCTGGCCTCGGGCGATCCCATGTGGTTCGGCATCGGCGCCACCCTGACCCGCTGGCTGTCGCCCGGCGAAATGCGGGTGTTGCCCCATCCCGGTGCCTTCTCGCTGGCCGCCGCCCGGCTGGGCTGGCCGCTGCAGGATTGCCTGTGCCTGACCATCCACGGCCGCCCGCTCGAGGCGCTGCACCTGCATCTCGCCCCCGGCCGCCGCCTGCTGGTGCTGTCCGAGGACGGCCAGAGCCCGGCGGCGGTGGCGCGGCTGCTGGAAAAGGCGGGCTATGGCCCGTCGCGGCTGGTGGTGCTGGAACACCTGGGCGGCGCCGGCGAAGCCATTCGCGACGGCGTGGCCGAAGCCTGGGTGGGCGAAGCCGCCGACCTCAACACCATCGCCATCGAATGCCGCAACGAACCGGGGGCGCGGCTGCTGTCGGCGGTGCCCGGCCTGCCCGACGACGCCTTCGACCATGACGGCCAGCTGACCAAGCGGGAAATCCGCGCCGTCACCCTGGCGGCGCTGGCGCCGCTGCCCGGCCAGACCTTGTGGGACGTGGGCGCCGGCTGCGGCTCGATCGCCATCGAATGGATGCGGGCGGGCGGCCACGCCGTCGCCATCGAGCCGCGCGCCGACCGTTGCGCCCGCATCGCCGCCAACGCGGCGGCGCTGGGCGTGCCGGGCCTGCAGGTGATCCGGGGCAGCGCCCCCGACGCCCTGCCCTATTCCGATCCCGACGCCATCTTCGTCGGCGGCGGCGTGTCGGTGCCCGGCGTTCTGGATGCCTGCTGGTCGTCGCTGCGGCCCGGCGGCCGTCTGGTCGCCAACGCCGTCACCGCCGAGGGCGAGGCGGCGCTGATCGCCCTGCACGCCCGTTTCGGCGGCCAAATGGTGCGCTTGGCGGTGTCGCGTCTGGCCCCGGTGGGCGGCTTCCACACCTGGCATCCGGCCATGCCGGTCACTCAATTCGTGGGACGCAAGGGATGACGTGTGACGACGTGTCGCCTTCGGCTTCGCCGAAGACCACCGGCACCCTTTACGGCATCGGCATCGGTCCCGGCGATGCGGAGCTGCTGACGCTGAAGGCGGTGCGGCTGTTGCAGTCGTGCCCGGTGCTGGCGTGGCCGGCGCCGCTCGAGGGCGAGGGCTTGGCGCGCACCATCGCGGCGCCGCACATTCCCGCCGGCAAGACCGAGATCGCCATCCGGCTGTCGTTCCGCCCCGAGCGCGACGACACCGACGCCGCCTATGATAACGCTGCCGCAACGATTGCCGGGCATCTGCAGGCGGGGCGCGACGTCGCCGTGCTGTGCGAGGGCGACCCGCTGTTCTTCGGCTCGTTCATCTATCTGCTGACCCGCCTGCGCGACCGCTTCCCGGTGCAGGTGGTGCCCGGCATCGCCTCGCCCATGGCCGCCGCCGCCGTGGCGCTGCATCCGCTGTCCACCCTGGAAGACGCGGTGGCGATCATTCCCGCCACCCGTGCCGAGGCCGACATCGAACGCCTGCTGGCCGCCGCCGATTCGGCGGTAATCATGAAGATCGGCCGCCACCTGCCCAAGGTGCGCCGCGTGCTCGACCGCCTCAACCTGACGTCCAAGGCGCTGGTGGTGGAACGGGCCACGCAAGACCGCCAACGCCTGATCCCCTTGGCCGACCTGGCCGAGGCCCCGTATTTCTCTCTCATTCTGGTGCATGCATGACCGCCGTCCTTGTCGTCACTCCCGCCGCCCTGCCCACCGCCCGCCGCGTCGTCGCCGCCATTCCGGGTGCCCGACTGCACGGCCTTGCCGGCCGGATCGACGAGGCGGACGAGGTGTTCGCCGACACCAAGGCCCATATCCGCGCCCTGTTCCAGGCCAACGCGCCCATCGTCGGCGTGTGTGCCGCCGGCATCCTGATCCGCGCCATCGGCTCGGTGCTGGTGGACAAGCAGGCCGAGCCGGCGGTGCTGGCCGTCGCCCCCGACGGCTCCAGCGTGGTGCCGCTGCTGGGCGGCCATCACGGCGCCAACCAATTGGCGCGCCATCTGGCCGCCGCGCTGGACTCGCACGCCGCCATCACCACCGCCGGCGACCTCAAGCTGGGGGTGGCGCTGGACGAGCCGCCGCCCGGCTGGCACGTGGCCAATCCCGAGGCCGCCAAGCCGGTCGCCGCCGCCCTGCTGGCGGGCGAGCCGGTGCGCCTCGAGGTCGAGGCCGGCGAGGCCGGCTGGCTGCAGCACCTGCCCTTCACCGACGAGGCGGAATCCTCGGTGCGGGTGACCGATCATCAGGTCACCGCCGACGAATCCGAATTGCTGCTCAACCCGCCGGTCCTGGCGTTGGGCGTCGGCTGCGACCGCGGCTGCCCGCCCGAGGAACTGGCGGCGCTGGTGCGCGACAGCCTGGAAGCCGAGGCGTTGGCCCCCGGCGCCATCGCCTGCGTCGCCTCGATCGATCTCAAGATGGACGAGCCGGCGGTGCATGCCCTGGCCGCCCAGCTGGGCGTGCCGGTGCGCTTCTTCACCGCCGCCGAACTGGCGGAACAGGCGCCGCGCCTGCAAAATCCGTCGGATGTGGTGCTGAAGGAAACCGGCTGCCCCGGCGTGTCGGAAGGCGCCGCTTTGGCCGCCGCCGGCCCCGAAAGCGAGCTGGTGGTGCCCAAGCTCAAGACCAGGCGCGCCACCATGGCCGTCGCCCGCGCGCCCAAGGCCATCGACCCCGCCGCCATCGGCCATGGCCGCGGCAAGCTGTTCGTGGTCGGCATCGGCCCCGGCACCCCCCATTGGCGCACCCCGGAAGCCACCGCCGCCATCGCCGCTTCCAGCGATCTGGTGGGCTACGGCTTCTAT
>DATGXU010000358.1:0-5749 GCA_035298685.1 Magnetospirillum sp.
ATCGCCATGCTGGCACGGGGATTGCCTTTGACAGAGCGCCCGCTGTGGTCGGCCATGCTTCTGGCCAAGAGAAGCCCGGCCTGCCCGCGCGGTAACGAACGTCGACTTCGTTAGGCAATGCCAACAGGAGGCAAAATGAAGAAGGCTTTGTTGATGGGCGTGTCCGGTGCGGCCATGATGTTCGCCGCTCAGGCATTCGCGACCGGCACGGTGAGCCAGGAACAGGGCTTCCTGGCCGCCAACCTTCAGGCTCAGGGCCAGACCTCAACAAACTCTGCCGACGCCGGTGACGGTGGCACCGCCAAAAGCTGGACGCAGGGCGGTGCCGGCGGCTCTGGCGGCAGTGGCAGCAACCACTATTCGCGATCGGGCTCGGGCACCAGCAGCGGCGGAACCGGCGGCGATGCCTATTCCAAGGGCTATGGCGGCAACGGCGGCAGCGCCGAATCCGATTCGCTCCAGCGCCAGGGCCAGGGCCAATTGGTCGCCGGCTCGCAGAAGCAGAGCGTGACCCTGCCCGACATCACCGTGACCGTCGCCACCCCTGGCGTCGGTGCCGGCACCGGCGGCGCAGCCGGCCCGGGTGGCGGCGGCGATGACGGCGGCGACGGCGGCAACGCCGTTGGCGACGGCAGCAGCGGCAATCTGCAGCAATCCCCCGTTCAGCGGAACGTGAGCGACGCCGCCCAGGCCACCTTCCGGTCGCGTGCCGCTGCCGACATCAACGGGCCGGCCATCCTGGGCGACAACGTGAACTACAACTCGTTCAATACGAACCAGCAGAACACGACCACGATGACGTCCAACAACAACATCGGGGCGATCAACATGCAGTCGGGGGCGGCCAATGGCGGCAGCGCCGAAGGCGGCAACCTGAACCCGACCCAGACCGCCCTGACCGGCAATTTGGGCCGCGCCGGTGACGCACGCGCCCGCAATGGGTATACCGCCTCGGGCGAGGGCGGCAACGGTGGCGACGGCACCGCGGTTTCGGCCAATCTCGGGCTGCAGGTCTCCAAGTCCAGGAACACCAGCGAAGGCGGTGACGGCAAGGGCTATTCCGGTGCCTATGGTTCGTCCAAATCCTTGTCCGCCGGGCTTGCCGGTGCCGGTGCCGGCTCGGGCAACAAGGGCGGGGCCAGCAACTCGTCCTATGCCACCGCCGGTGGCGAAGGCGGTCTGTTCCCGGTTCCCATGTCTCGTGGCCGCGACCATGGCCATGGGTCGTCCGGCAGCGACCAGGCCGATGCCAGCGGCAAAGCCATCAACCACCAGGACTCGTCGGCCTGGGCCAAGGCGTTCAGCGCGCCCACGTCCAAGTCCGACACCAATGCCCAGTCGGCCGCCTATGGCTCGGGCGGCGACGGCGGCGACGTTTCCAGCAAGACCGGCAACATGTCGGCGCAGACCTCCAAGTCCAAGGCGGCCGGCGGCAATGGCGGCAATTCGGGCGACGCCATCGCCAAGGCGGCCGCGCTGGGCGGCGATCTGACCCAGACCGCCGGCTCGCTGCAGCTTCTGAACGCCGCCACCGGCGCCACCCAGGGCGGCAACGGCGGCAACACCTCGGTCACCTTCGGCACCGGCCATATCGGCGCCATCAGCCTGGGAACCGTTTCGGGCCTGACCAACATCGCCCAGAACACCGGCCCGGCGGCGACGCAGTTCAGCTCGTTCAGCATCAACGCCCACACCAACTGATGCCTTCGCCGGCGGGTTTCTTCATGGAACCCGCCGGTTCCTTTCACCCGCAACCCGAGGAAAGGACCGTCATGCGCGCGCATCTGATCCTGGCCGCCGCACTGGTCGCCATGGCCCAGGCCGCCGGGGCGACCGAAGCCGCCCCATTCGACCAAGCCACCGCCGTGTCGCCGGAAGACCTGGGCGGCAGCCGTGGCGGCACGGAAACCCCGAATATTTCCGGCAGCCTGCTGCAATCCAACGATTCCAACCTTTCGGGCACCAACAACGGCAGCATCAGCGTCGGCGGCGGCTCGGGCAAGTATTCCGGCCTGATCGCCCCCGCGCAGGTGTCGGGAAACAACGGCATCACCGCGGTCATGCAGAACACCGGTGATCTGGTGAACATGAACAACGCCACCAGCGTCAACGTCTACATGCGCTGAGGAACCGGTTATGAGGCTCCGTCTTCTCGGCGCACTTTTCCCTTTGCTGCTGTGTTCGCCGGTTCTGGCGGCGGAAACCACCCTGACCATCGCCGGTGCCACGGTGAAGGTTCCGGTGGTCAGCCTGCGCGAGGCTCGTTTCCGCTCGGTCGTCCGGCAAGAGCACGACTTTTCCTGCGGTTCGGCGGCAATCGCCACGCTGCTGACCCATCACTACGGCCGCCCGACCACCGAAGCGCAGGCGTTCGAGGCCATGTTCGCCACCGGCGACCAGCAGGTGATCCAGCGGCAGGGCTTCTCCATGTTCGACATGCAGCGTTATCTCGCCTCGCTAGAGCTGAAATCCGACGGCTACCGTGTCGGCCTGGACAAACTGGCCGAGGTGGGCGTGCCCGCCATCACCCTGATCAACACCAAGGGCTACAACCACTTCGTGGTGATCAAGGGAATTCGGGACGGCGAGGTGTTGGTGGGAGATCCCGCCGCCGGCCTCAAAGTCGTTTCCAGGGCCGAATTCGAATCCCTGTGGCAGGGAGTGATCTTCGTCATCCACGACGACATCGACACCGGCCGTGACGGCTTCAACCGCCCGCAAGACTGGGCCATCCGCCGCAAGGCGCCTTTCGGGACGGCTATGTCCCGCAATGGGCTGGCAACCATTTCGGTCATGCTGCCCGGACTCCGCGAGTTCTGAACAATCGGGGAGATCGACCATGACGACCGTGCCCACCATTCTTGCCGCCGCCATGGCCTTGGCGGCACCCGATCCGTTTACCGGCCTGGCGCCGCTCGAACAAGCCGAGTTGGGCGATCACCGTGGCGGCATGATGATCAACGGCATCCCCATGGATTTCGCCGTGGTCATCCGCACCACCGTGGAAGGTGCGGTGGCCCAAGGCCTGCAAACGACGCTGAAGGTCAACGACCAGGGCGGATTGGCCAGCGCCGCCACCACCACCATCGGCGACAGCACCGGCGCCGCCGTGACGCCGACCACCAATGGCGGCATGGCGCTGTCGCTGCCCAGCGGCACCACCATTCTGCATCAGGTCGAGGCCAATCAGATTCAGTCCCTGATCGCCAACACCCGCAATGACGTCAGCCTGAACCACCGCACGGTGGTCAACGTCGACCTGCCCGGCTTCAATGCGCTCACCCAGACCTGGTACAGCGGCAACCACGCCGCCCAGCTTGGCATCGACGCCGCCTTCAGCGGACTGGGACGCCACTGACGGCACGCAACCGCCAAACGAAAAAACCCGCCGGGGGTCCGGCGGGTTTTTGTCGTTTCGAACGCTTACGCGACCGGCGGCGGCGGGCCGAAATCCAGATAGGCGCCCCGGAAATAGATCAGCGGCGAGCCGCCTTCCTGATGGGTCAGGTTCTTGACCTCGCCGATGAAGACCTGGTGGTCACCACCATCCATCACGTTGACCAGCTGGCATTCCAGCGAGGTCAGGCAGCCGTTCAGCAGCGGAACGCCGGCCAGCCCCCGCTCCCACTTCACGCCCGCCCACTTGTCTTCGGAACGGCTGGCGAAGCGGATGGAGAGGTCGCGCTGGGACTCCGACAGGATGTTGACCGCGAAATGCCCGCTCTTCTTGTAGGCTTCCATGCTCGAGGTCTTGTTGCCCAGGCAAAACAGCACCAACGGCGGCTCGAGCGAAAGCGACGAGAACGCGCTTACGGTCACCCCGACCGGAGCCTCGGTTTCGGGATGCTGGGTGGTGATCACGGTGACACCGGAGGCAAAACACCCCAAGGCCTTGCGGAAAGAACGCTGGTCAACGGACATCGGCACGCTCGGCTGAAAGCGGAAGGGATAATCCTCAGAGCTTAATAAGGATTTGCCGCCCGGGTCAAATGCCCCTTGCAGCAACTTAACGTCGATGTGAGCCCGGCAAACTTTTTTCCGCCGGCGGCGCAGTTGACTCGCGACAGCGACGACGAATTATAGCATTCTCCACGCTGATCTGGTGACCGTTCCGGTCCTCGCGGGACCGCAATAGGGGAAGTAAATGTTCGCGATCATCGGTATCGTGACCACGATTGCCTGCGTTATCGGCGGATACGCGGCCGGCGGTGGTCACCTCGGGGTGCTGTTTCAGCCCTTCGAATTCCTGATCATTCTGGGCGCTGCATTCGGATCGCTATTCCTAGGCAATCCAAAGGGCATCATCCTGGGCATCGCGAAAAATTTCGCGGTCATTTTCAAAGGGCCACACCATAAGAAGGAGAGCTACGTCGAGCTGCTTTCCATGCTGTATTCGGTGTTCAAGCTGGCCAAGACCAAGGGCGATCTGGCCCTTGAAAGCCACGTGGAAAAGCCCGACGAAAGCCCGCTGTTCGGAAAATTCCCCAATTTCAGCGCCGACCACCACACGCGCACCTTCCTGTGCGATTACCTGCGCCTGCTGACCCTGGGCACGTCCAACGCCCACGAGCTGGAAGCCATCATCGACGGCGAGCTCGAGGCGCACCACAAGCACTATCACGAGATTTCGCACGCCGTGAACCTGATGGCCGACGCCATGCCGGCGCTGGGTATCGTCGCGGCGGTGCTGGGCGTGATTCACACCATGGGTTCGATCACCGAGCCGCCGGAAGTGCTGGGCCACCTGATCGGCGCGGCGCTGGTGGGTACGTTCTCGGGCGTGCTGATCTCGTACGCGTTCTTCGCCCCCTTCGCCCGCAACATGCAGATGGTGTTCGATTCCGACCACTACTACTTCATGGCGATGAAGGCGGGGCTGTTGGCCCACATGCAAGGCTACGCGCCACAGGTGTCCATCGAATTCGCCCGCAAGATTCTGCCGGACGACCTGCGCCCCACCTTCCAGGAACTGGAAGAGACGGTCACCAACCTGCCGCCGGATTGATAAAAGGTCGCGTTCAGCATCATGGCCGAAGGTCAGCAGATCATCATCAAGCGCGTCAAAAAGGTGGCCGGCGGCCACCATGGCGGCGCGTGGAAAGTCGCCTACGCGGATTTCGTGACCGCGATGATGGCGTTCTTTCTGCTGTTGTGGCTGCTTAACGCGGTGACCGAGGAACAGCTGACCGGCATCTCCAACTACTTCGCGCCGTCGATGGCGTCGAAAAGCCAGTCGGGCGCCGGCGGCATTCTGGGCGGCCAAGTGATCGGCGAGGGCGCCCAGCAATCCAACACCAGTTCCCCCAGCCTGGTTCAGCACCTGCCCCCCGCCTCGATCGGCCCGGGCGGCGAGGATCTGACATCGCAGGCGACCGAGCCCCTGGACGGCATGGGGGAAAAGGAATTCCGCGAGGCCCTGGCCGAACGGGAAAACGCCAAGTTCGAAAAAGCCAAGGAAGTTCTTGAGGGCGCACTCAAGGGCATTCCCGAACTCAAGCAGTTCCAGGGCTCGCTGATGGTGGACAACACCACGGAAGGCCTGCGCATCCAGATCACCGACCAGGAAGGCTTGGCCATGTTCCCGTCGGGCAGTTCCGCCATGTATGGCCACACGCGGGCGTTGCTGGACATGGTCGGGCGCGTGGTCAACCAGTTGCCCAACAAGATTTCCATTTCCGGCCATACCGACGCGATCCCCTTCCGCGATCCTTCGGGATACACCAACTGGGAATTGTCGGCCGACCGCGCC
>DATGXU010000359.1:0-2509 GCA_035298685.1 Magnetospirillum sp.
GATCCTGGTGCGCGACGGCGACGTGGTGCGCGCCGGCCAGCCGGTGATCCTGCTGGACGACACCTCGATCCGGGCGCGTTGGACCCAGCTGACCTATCAATACTGGGACGCCCAGGCCACCCGCGCCCGCCTGCTGGCCGAACGCGCCGAGGCGACCGAGGTGGATTTCGCCGCGACCATGCCCAATCGCGACCACCCCAAGGCGCGCGAGGTCGTGCATGCCCAGGAACAGCTGTTCAAGACGCGGCGCGCCATGCTGGACGGCCAAGTGGCAGTGCTGAAAAAGCGCATGCAGTTGCACGAACGCGAAGCCGATGCGCTGGCGGCCGAGCAAACGTCCGCCGATCGCCAGCTTCGCCTGATCCAGCAGGAGGTCAAGTCCACCCAATATCTGGTCGATCGCGGCCTGGGGCGCATGCCGCAATTGCTGAGCCTGAAACGCGAGGCCGAACGCCTGACCGGCCAGCGCGACGATTACGGCGCCCGCATCGCCCGCCTGCGCCAGGCCCAGGCTTCCACCGAACTGGACATCGCCAACATCACCTACAAGCACATGGACGAGGTGGCGACGTCGCTGCGGGAAACCGAAGCCCAGGCCCGCGACCTGGAACAGCAGCTGACCGCCGCCACCGACGCGTTGAAGCGAACGGTGGTGCGCGCCCCCCAGGCGGGGGTGATCGTCGGCCTGAACATCCACACCATCGGCGGGGTGGTGCAGCCGGGCGACGGGCTGATGGACGTGGTTCCGCGCGACGAACGTCTGGTGGTCGAAGCCCGTCTGGCCCCCGAGGACATCGACCGCGTGCATGCCGGGCGCGAGGCACGGGTGCGCTTCCGAACCTTCCTGCACGGGTTGACGCCGCCCGCCCTCGGGCGGGTGACCCAGGTATCGGCCGACCTGTTCCATGATGAGCGCAACGGCCAGCCCTATTACCAGGCGCGGGTGGCGCTGGACCCGGATTCGGTGGCGAAACTGCCGGGGCCGCTGGTGCCGGGCATGCAGACCGACGTCTTGATCACCACCGGCGAACGCACTGCGCTGGAATATCTGATCGATCCGTTGGGCCGCGCCATCAGCACGGCCATGCGCGAACGCTGAACGGTCAGATTTCCTCGGTGAAATAGGCGTGGGTCAGCTGCCGCAATTCGTCCTGCAGGGCCGCGTCCGTGGACTCGGAAAGGCGGCCGTGCAGGGCAGGGGCCAAGGTGCGGAAGGTGGCGACCAATTGGGCGTCGAAATGGCTGCCGGCGCCTTCGTCAAGGATGGCCAGCGCGCGTTCCTGCGGGAACGGCTCCTTGTACGGGCGGCGCGAGGTCAGGGCGTCGAACACGTCGGCGATGGCGAAGATGCGGGCGATCAGCGGGATGGCGTCGCCTGCGTTTCCGGCGGGATAACCGCTGCCGTCCACCTTTTCATGGTGCCCGCCCACCACCGCCGCCGCGTCGCCAAGCCATTCGAACTGGCTGACGATGTCCAGGCCATGCGCCACATGGGTGCGCATGACGGCGAATTCGTCCGCATCCAGCTTGCCGGGCTTCAGCAGAACGGCGTCGGGGATGGCGATCTTGCCGACGTCGTGCAGGAAGGCGCCCTTGATCAGCGCGCGGATCTCGGCGTCGGCCAGGCCGATGGCCTCGGCCAGTCGCACGGCATACAAGGTGACGCGGTAATTGTGGGCGTTGGTGTCGCTGTCGCGCTTGGCGATGGCGCTGCCCAGGGCCTCGAGCGTACCCAGATTGGCGCGCAGCAACTCGCGCGAACGGGCCACCAGGCCGGCATTCAGCGACGCCATCAGCGGATACAGCAGGGCCGAGGTCGCCAGCACCGCCAGCACCACCAAAGCGGTGGCGTGCAGGCTGGCGCGGATGACCTGCACGACGGTTTCGCGCGGGATGCGGAACACGCCTTCGAACCAGCCGATCTGGTGGCCGTGGTCGTCGGTCAGGGGGACCACCAGTTGCAGGTAAAGTTGCCCCTCGATCAGGTGCTTGGCGTACCAATGGTTACCGTCCGAGGGGTAATGGTGGATGGACAGGTCGACAGCGTCTTCCACCTTCTCGACGTCCTGGGCCACCGCGTCGGCCACCGACTTCTGGTTCAGGTCGTAAATCTCGGCGATGACGAAGTGGCCGCCGTGCCGCTGGGCACGCTTGGTGACGAACTTTTCCAGTTCGTGGTCGATCTCGGCCCGTTCGGCGGGCCCCAATGCGTTCAGGTCGTCGGGCAGGCGGGGGGCGATTTGCTTCGCCTCGGCCGTGCCCATGTCGAGGACGGCTTCATCGACGTTCTCGACGTCCATCCAAAGCACCGCGCCCCCCAGGACGGCGGCGATCAGCACGCCCCCGGCGAAAAGCCGTAGGGCAAGGCGGCGGTGGAATTTTGTCTTCATGGTCATCTATTGAGGGTAGCGGAAACAGGGGGTCAGCGGCCACCCAATTCCTGCAGGAACAGCCCCACCGGCGTCGGGCCGCTGGGGCGCGCGGGGGCGGCAGGCTCGGCGGCGGCGGG
>DATGXU010000360.1:0-31845 GCA_035298685.1 Magnetospirillum sp.
GCATGCAGGACGGCCTCGCGTTCGAACGCCAGCTCAACGAGCTGCAGGCGAAGATCGCCGAGCTGCGCAAGCTCAACACCGGCTCGCACCTCGAGCTGACCGGCGAGATCGCGCTGCTCGAGGAACGCCTGCGCAAGCAGACCGCCGAGGTCTACGCGCAGCTGAGCCCGTGGGAGCGCGTCAACGTCGCGCGCCACGCCGACCGCCCGCTGACCAGCGACTACGTGCAGCTGATGCTCGACGACTTCGTCGAGATCCACGGCGACCGCGTGTTCGGCGACGACCGCGCGATCCTGACCGGGCTCGCGACGATGGGCGGGCAGCGCTTCCTGCTGGTCGGCCACAGGAAGGGCAAGACGGTCAAGGACCGCCTCGCCTGCAACTTCGGTTGCGCGCACCCGGAGGGCTACCGCAAGGCCATGCAGAAGATGCGCATGGCGGAGAAGTGGAAGCTGCCGATCGTGACCTTCATCAACACGCCGGGCGCCTACCCGGGCATCGGCGCCGAGGAGCGCGGCCAGGCGTCGGCGATCGCGCGCAACATCCTCGAGATGTTCGACCTCAAGGTGCCGATCGTCTGCATCGTCATCGGCGAGGGCGGTTCGGGCGGCGCCATCGCGCTGGCAACCGCCAACGCGGTGCTGATGCTGGAACACGCCATCTATTCGGTGATCAGCCCCGAAGGCTGCGCCTCGATCCTGTGGCGGTCGGGCGAGAACGCCAAGGACGCCGCCGAGGCGCTGAAGCTGACCGCGCAGGACCTGCATCGCCTGGGCGTCATCGACCAGGTGGTGGCCGAGCCGCTGGGCGGCGCGCACCGCAACCCCGCGCTGACCCTGCAGAACCTGTCGCAGGCGCTGGACGGCGCCCTGCGCGACCAGGCCGGTCTGGACGGCGGCGTGCTGCGTGCCCGCCGGCGCGACAAGTTCCTGGAAATGGGCCGGGCCGGGCTGGCCTGACCGCCGGCCCTTCGGACGTCGTCATGGCCGGGCTCGACCCGGCCATCCACGCGGGACCGCCCGGCAGTGTGGATGCCCGGATCAAGTCGGGGCATGACGAAGACAGGGCGGAAGGCACATTCGGTTCCCTGAAGGCTTCTGTATGACCGCCACCCCCCCGGACATCGCCGTCGTCATCCCCGTCAAGAACGAGGCCGACAACATCCTGCCGCTGGTGGAGGAAATCCACGCCGCCCTGGACGGCAAGGCCGAGTTCGAGATCATCTATGTGGATGACGGTTCGACCGACGCCACGCCCGAGCGGCTGAAGGCGGCCCAGGCGCGCTTTCCCCGCCTGCGCTCGCTGCGTCACCGCTTCAGCTGCGGCCAGAGCCAGGCCATCGCCACCGCCGTCAAGGCGGCGCGGGCGCCGGTGATCGCCATGCTGGACGGCGACGGCCAGAACGACCCCGCCGACATTCCCAACATGCTGGAACGCTGGCGCGCCGAACCCGAGGCGACCCGGTCCAAGCTGCTGATCGCCGGCTGGCGGGCCAACCGCAAGGACACCGCCTCGCGCCGCTGGGCGTCGAAGGCGGCCAACGCCATCCGCGTGGCCATGCTCAAGGACGACACGCCCGATACCGGCTGCGGCTCCAAGCTGTTCCCGCGCGACCTGTTCCTGGACCTGCCGCGCTTCGACCACATGCACCGCTATCTGCCGGCGCTGACCATCCGGGCCGGCGGCAGCGTGGTGTCGGTCAAGGTCAACCACCGTCCGCGTGGCGCCGGCCAGTCCAATTACAGCAATTTCCGCCGCGCCCTGGTCGGCATTCCCGATCTGCTGGGCGTCATGTGGCTGATGCGGCGGTCGCGCAACCCGGTTGTCGAATCCGCGTCGTGAGCGAAAGCAAGCGCCATCCCCTGCTTGATCCCCGCGTCGTCATTCGCGGGCTGGTGCTGATCGCCACCATGGTGGGCATCGGCTGGCTGTTCGAGGTGGTAGGCATCAAGTCCATGCTGAACACCGGCTGGGTCGATCAGGCGGTGCGCGGCCAGCAGGGGCTTTACGGCGAGGGGCTGTACCTGTTGGTGGGCGCCGTGGTGATCGCCATCGGCCTGCCGCGCCAGGCGGTCAGCTTCGGCGCCTCCTACGCCTTCGGTCCGTGGATGGGATTGGCGCTGGCGCTGCTGTCGACGCTCTTGGGCTCGGTCACCACCTTTTACTATGCCCGCTTCATCGGGCGCGAGGCCCTGACCCGGCGCTTTCCCAACAAGATCGCCCGCATCGACGCCTTCCTGGCCGGCAACGAATTCACCATGGCCATGGTGCTGCGCCTGTCGCCGGTGTCCCACAACGGCACCACCAACGTGGCTGCCGGGGTGTCCGGGGTGCGGGCCTTGCCGTTCTTCGCCGGATCGGTGATCGGTTTTCTGCCGCAAACCGTGGTCTTCGCCCTGGCCGGCGCCGGGTTCGAGCTGGACAAGGCGACGACCTGGACGCTGTCGGCGGTGCTGTTCGTGGCGTCGACGGCGCTGGGCGTCTGGCTGTGGCGCCGTACCCGCGCGGCCAAGGGGCTGCCGGACGAGGACGAAGGGGAAGGTTGATGCGTCGTGCCGCCGCTCTGGTTCTGGTCACCCTGCTGGCCGCGTTCCAGACGGCCGAGACGCCCTCGCGTCCGACCGCCGTCACGCCGGCCGCCGCCCCGGCGGCCACGGCCGCCCAGGTCTTCGCCGGCCTGGAACGCCCCGCCACCCAGATCGCCAAGGACGACAACGCCCGCGCCGCCGTCGCCCGCCGGATTGCCGAGCTTGACCGCCGCGCCTATCGCGGCGTCACCGTCGAGGTCTGGGGCGGCCGCGCCCTGTTGATGGGGGCGGTGATCAAGCCCGAACAGCGCCGCAAGGCCGCCCAACTGGCCGCCGCCACCGAAGGCGTCGCCGGGGTTCTGAACGAACTGGTGCTGGCCGAGGACAAGGCGCTGGACATCTTCGCCCCCGATCCCGCCCGCGAACAGGCGGTGCGGCAGGCGCTGGGCCTCCAGGGCCGCGACGGCGCCGCCGTCAGGGTGGTCAACGGCGTCGCCTTCCTGTTGGGTGCCGCGCCCAGCCGCGAGGCCGCCAACGCCGTCAAGGCCGACGCCAGCGAAGTCGCCGGCGTCAAATGGGTGGTCGCCCATTTCAAGACCCCCTGAGCCGGGGGCCAGGGCACCTTTCCGGCGTTTCCCCGACCACTATTTTTCTCCTTTTGAATCAGAGGTCTGCGCGCTTTTTCGCGCATAGCACCGGAAAAAATGCGCCTTTCGCGCTTGACTCTTCCCAGCCCCACTCCTAGATCGTTGGCACTCCTCGGCCGAGAGTGCTAACAACGGCGCTGGTCGGCCGAGACAAACCATTCGACACCAAACCAGACCGTTTGACGGAGGTTTTTTATGAAGTTCCGCCCGCTCCATGATCGCGTGCTGGTGAAGCGCATCGACGCTGAAGAGAAGACCGCCGGTGGCATTATCATCCCGGACACCGCCAAGGAAAAGCCCATGCAGGGCGAAGTGATCGCCGTGGGTTCCGGTGTGCGCGGCGAGGACGGCAAGATCGTCGCCCTCGACGTCAAGGCCGGCGACCGCATCCTGTTCGGCAAGTGGTCCGGCACCGAGGTCAAGATCGACGGCCAGGAGCTGTTGATCATGAAGGAATCCGACATCCTCGGCATCCTCGCCTAAGCCCCGTCCCGCTCATCCGTTTCACAGAGGTTTACGAACATGGCTGCTAAGGAAGTCAAGTTTTCCACCGATGCGCGCACCAAGATGCTGCGCGGCGTCGACATTCTGGCCGACGCGGTCAAGGTGACCCTGGGCCCGAAGGGCCGCAACGTCGTGATCGAGAAGTCCTTCGGCGCTCCGCGCATCACCAAGGACGGCGTCTCGGTCGCCAAGGAAATCGAGCTGGCCGACAAGTTCGAGAACATGGGCGCCCAGATGGTGCGCGAAGTGGCCTCGAAGACCGCCGATCTGGCCGGTGACGGCACCACCACCGCCACCGTGCTGGCCCAGGCCATCGTCCGCGAGGGCGTCAAGGCCGTGGCCGCCGGCCTGAACCCCATGGATCTGAAGCGCGGCATCGATCTGGCCGTCGGCGCCATCATCGCCGACGTCAAGGGCCGTTCGCGCAAGGTCTCGACCAACGAAGAGATCGCCCAGGTCGGCACCATCTCGGCCAACGGCGAGCGCGAGATCGGCGACATGATCGCCAAGGCCATGGAAAAGGTCGGCAACGAGGGTGTGATCACCGTCGAAGAAGCCAAGGGCATGGACACCGAGCTGGATGTCGTCGAAGGCATGCAGTTCGATCGCGGTTATTCCTCGCCGTATTTCGTGACCAACGCCGAAAAGATGACCGTCGAGCTGGATGCCCCCTACATCCTGCTGTTCGAAAAGAAGCTGTCGGGCCTGCAGCCGCTGCTGCCGGTGCTGGAATCGGTGGTGCAGTCGGGCCGTCCGCTGCTGATCATCGCCGAGGACGTCGAGGGCGAGGCCCTGGCCACCCTGGTGGTCAACAAGCTGCGCGGCGGCCTGAAGGTTGCCGCCGTCAAGGCTCCGGGCTTCGGCGACCGCCGCAAGGCCATGCTGGAAGACATCGCCATCCTGACCGGCGGCCAGGTCATCTCGGAAGACCTGGGCATCAAGCTGGAAAGCGTCACCCTGGACATGCTGGGCACCGCCAAGCGCGTGACCATCACCAAGGAAGACACCACCATCGTCGACGGTGCCGGCGCCAAGGGTGACATCGAAGCCCGCTGCAAGCAGATCCGCGCCCAGGTCGAGGAAACCTCGTCCGACTACGACCGCGAGAAGCTGCAGGAGCGTCTTGCCAAGCTGGCCGGCGGCGTGGCCGTCATCAAGGTCGGCGGCGCCTCGGAAGTCGAGGTGAAGGAGCGCAAGGACCGCGTCGACGACGCCCTGCACGCCACCCGCGCCGCGGTCGAGGAAGGCATCGTCCCCGGTGGCGGCACCGCCCTGCTGTACGCCGTCAAGGCCCTGGAAGCCCTGAAGCCCGTCAACAACGACCAGAAGGTCGGCATCGAGATCATCCGCCGCGCCCTGCAGTCCCCGGTGCGTCAGATCGCCGAGAACGCCGGCTTCGACGGCGCCGTGGTTGCCGGCAAGCTGCTGGAATCGTCGGACACCAATTTCGGCTTCGACGCCCAGACCGGCGAATACACCGACCTGATCAAGGCCGGCATCATCGATCCGACCAAGGTGGTGCGTTATGCCCTGCAGGATGCCGCTTCGGTGGCCGGCCTGCTGATCACCACCGAGGCGATGATCGCCGAGAAGCCCAAGAAGGACGCTCCGGCCATGCCCGACATGGGCGGCGGCATGGGCGGCATGGGCGGCATGGACTTCTAAGTCCGGCCTCTCGACTGTCAGCGTGATTGCGGCGAGCCCCCTCCCCACCGGGAGGGGGCTTCGCTGTTTTGGTGCCCCAGGGTCGAAAGACTGCTAGGAAAGCCAACAATGTTTGGCTAGTTTTTATCAAGGCGGGTGTTTCCGGGGGGACGGAACGTGAGCAAGGTTCCCAGTTGGGTCGGCGGCATCGCCACGGCTTTGCTGGTTCTGTCACTGACACTGATGTTCGACCGCCTGGAATCCGACCGTTTCCAGTCGGAACAGCGCGCCATCGTCCTCGATCGCCTGAGCACCAAGCGCGCGGCGCTGGAAGCCAGCCTGAATGCGCGGCTGCATCTGGTGCGCGGCCTGGCCGCCTTTGTGCAGACCGGCGATCCGGTCACCGAAACCCGCTTCAACGCCTATGCCCGCAACCTGCTGAGCGGTCGCGCCGACGTGCGCGGGCTGGTGCTGGCCCCCGATTGCGTCATCCGCTACGCCTATCCGCTGGAAAACAACGCCAGTGCCATCGGCGCCAACCTGCTGGCCATCCCGCGCTTTCAGCAGATCATCCGCGAAACCATCGAAACCAACCGCATGACCGTGGCCGGACCGGCCGAGCTGGTTCAGGGCGGCACCGGCCTGATCGGCCGCGTTCCGGTGTTTCACGAGGTCGACAAGCGGCGGGTGCTGTGGGGGTTGGCGATCATCGTCCTCGACGTGCCCTCGCTGCTGGCCGAGGCCGGCCTGCTGGACGACCTGCAGATGGATTACGGCATTCGCGGCCGCGACGGCCTGGGGTCGAAGGGAGAGGTGTTCTTCGGCGACGCCGCCATGTTCTCGGCCGACCCCGTGCTGATGGACGTCTCGCTGCCCAACGGTTCGTGGCAGATGGCGGCGGTGCCCCTGGGTGGATGGCCCAGCGCCTCGCCGCGCCGGCCGGGGCTGCTGGCGGTGGGCGGCGCCCTGGCGCTGCTGTTCGCGCTGGGTGTGTATGCGCTGCTGTCCCAGGCGGTGCGCCTGCGCCGCGCCGTCGCCGACAGCCGCGCCAGCGAGGCGCAGCTGCGCCGCGCCGTGGATGCTTTGGCCGCTTCCAATTCCGAGCTTGAACGCTTTGCCTATGTGGCCTCGCACGACCTGCAGGAGCCGCTGCGCACCATCACCAGCTTCGCCCAGTTGCTGGAACGGCGCTCGCGCCTGCGCCTGCAATCCGAGGATCTGGACTACCTGCACTTCATCGTCGCCGGCGCCAAGCGCATGCATGCCCTGGTCAACGATCTGCTGGCCTATTCGCGGGTGACCAACAAGGGCGCGCCGTTCAGCCGGGTGGACACCGGCGCCGTGGTGGCCCGCGTGCTGCAGAACCTGCAGGAAAGCATCGCCACCGCCGGCGCCGACGTCGAGGTGGGGCCGCTGCCGCCTGTCCAGGGCGACGAGATGCAGGTGACCCAGCTGTTCCAGAACCTGGTGGGCAACGCGGTGAAGTTCCGCCGCCCCGGCCAGCATCCGCACGTTTGCGTCCAGGCGGTGGGTGGGCCGGGCAACGTCACCTTCTCGGTCGTCGACGACGGCATCGGCATCGAGGAGGAATACCGCGAGCAGGTGTTCACCATCTTCAAGCGCCTGCATCCGGGCGAAGCCTATCCCGGCACCGGCATCGGACTGGCCATTTGCAAGCGCATCGTCGATCGCCACGGCGGGCGCATCTGGGTAGAACGCTCGCCCACCGGCGGCTGCGCGCTGTTCTTCACCTTGCCGCGGGCATCCACCCCGGCCGAAATCGCCGCCGACTGACCCGCGCTTGCCCCTGGCACCCCGGCCCGCGAAAGACTACCATCGCCCTTGTACGACCATTGCGGACCGGAGCCATGTTCGGCTTCCTGAAAGACAAATTCGACAAGGACGCCCAGGCCGCCATCGAGCGCCGCGCCCGCCAGCTTGCCCCGGACAAGGCGCCCAAGGCGGCGCAGGCGGCGCAGGCGGGCAGGTCCGCCGCCCCGGCCGCCGACGACCGGCAGGCCGCCATCGCCCGCATGCAGGCCCAGGTCGAGGATTTCGTTTCGCCCGAGCGTCAGGCGCTGATCGCCAACGCCATGGCCGTGCATCGGGCCAAGCAGAAGATCTTGGCCGATCTGGACGATGAAAGCCGGGCCAAGCTGGTGGCCATGGCCATCACCACGCTGCTTCATCAAGAGCAGCCTTCCGACAAGACGAAGAAGAAATAGGAACCCCTCTGTTGTCGCTTGATCCCACACTTCTCGCCCAGGGCGTTCTGGCCGGTCAGCGCCGCGCGCTGGCCCGCGCCATCACCCTGATCGAATCCACCCGTCCCGATCACCGCGAAGCCGCCGAGGCGCTGCTGCATCAATTGCTGCCCCACAGCGGGCGCAGCGTCCGCATCGGCATCACCGGGGTTCCCGGCGCAGGCAAGTCCACCTTCATCGAAGCCTTCGGCCTGCATGTGGTGGGCAAGGGCCATCGTCTGGCGGTGCTGGCGGTCGATCCGTCGTCGCCGCGCTCGGGCGGCTCGATCTTGGGCGACAAGACCCGCATGGAAGATTTGTCGCGCGACGAACGCGCCTTCATCCGCCCCAGCCCGTCGGGCTGCACCCTGGGCGGCGTCGCCCGCCGCACGCGCGAGGCCATGCTGGTGTGCGAAGCCGCCGGCTTCGACGTCATCGTGGTGGAAACCGTGGGCGTCGGCCAAAGCGAGACCGCCGTGGCCGACATGGTGGACATGTTCCTGCTGCTGCTGGTTCCCGGCGGCGGCGACGAGCTGCAGGGCATCAAAAAGGGCATCGTCGAGCTGGCCGACGCCATCATCGTCAACAAGGCCGACGGCGACCTTGCCGTCGCCGCCCAGCGCGCGGCGCGGGACTACAAGAACGCGCTGCACCTGCTGACCCCGGCCAGCGCCGCCTGGACTGTGCCGGTTCTCACCTGCTCGGCGCTGGAACATGCCGGCATCGACAAGGTCTGGGAAAACGTGGGCCAATACCGCGAGGCCATGGAAAAGTCCGGCAGCTTCGCCAACCGGCGCTCGACCCAGGCCCACGCATGGATGTGGAACGAGGTGGCGGAAACCCTGATGCAGGCCCTGAAGGACGACGCCGCCGTGGCCGGCATGCTGCCCGCCATGGAAAGCGCGGTCGCCAGCGGTTCGCTTGCCCCGGGACGGGCGGCGCGTCAACTGGTGTCCACCTTCCGCAACGCCCTGGCAGGTTGATGCAAAAAAGTATTACGACCACTGGTCGGTCGCTTTGCGGCATCGTCCTCCGAAGAGTATGGTAGTCTCACCCTCAATGAAGAGTGCCCGGGATTTTCACCGATGAATCAGCCTAATGCCCAAGACCTCCTTGTCCTGAAAAAGGAGCTGGTGGGTCTGTTCGGCCACCTGCAAAAGATCCGCAAGGAGCTGGCGGCGCTGAATCCTCCCGGGGCGCCCGATCATTTCGGTTCGATGTCGGAACAACTGGACGCCATTGTCCGCGCGACCGAGGGTGCCACCAACACCATCATGGAAAGCGTGGAAGGCGTCGACAACCTGATGAACGAAGCGCGCAGCTATTGCCAGGGCGGTAAGCTGGGTGAAATCTTCGATCAGGTCACCGACAAGGTGAACACCGTGTTCGAGGCGTGCTCGTTCCAGGACATCACCGGCCAGCGCATCACCAAGGTGGTCAACTCGCTGAAATTCGTCGAGGAGCGGGTCAACGCCATCATCTTTACCTGGGGTAAGGAAGAGCTGACCAAGGTGGTGGTCGAGATCAAGGAAGACAAGGACCCCGACAAGAAGCTGCTGCACGGCCCGCAACTGCCCGGCCAGGGCATCAGCCAGGCCGATGTGGACACCATGCTGGCGCAGACCGAAATCGACAAGCTGTTCGGCTGAGGATGGCGGCCGGACGCCGCCGCGCCGGGGTCATCCCCCGGCCCATCCAACGATATCGACCAAAGAGTCTGAATCAGCTTGACTGCGCACGCGGTCGCCCTTAAAAACGCGGCTTCCCCGGTTAGCCGCCGGGACCGGATTACCTTGCGCGAGGCGCTGGCCCGCGCCGAAAACAAAGAGGATGCTGCCATGGCCCGTCGTTGCTCCATCACCGGCAAGGGTGTTCTGACCGGTAACAACGTCAGCCACGCCAACAACAAGAGCCGCCGTCGCTTCCTGCCCAACCTGCAGGAAACCTCGGTGCTGTCCGACGCGCTGGGCCAGATGGTCCGCCTGAAGGTGACCACCCGTGGCCTCAAGACCATCGAGCACAACGGTGGTCTCGACGCCTTCCTGCTCGGCACCAACGACTCGGTTCTGCCGACCGAATCCCGCCGCCTGAAGAAGCGCGTGCAGGCCGCCCTGGCCAAGAAGCAGGCTGCTTCGGCCTAAGCTGGCGTATTGGCGTAAAGGTTTGCCAGGCCTCGGAGGCGACTCCGGGGCCTTTTGGCGTTTTCGCGATATACCATGTCCCGCTGATCGGAACCGATCCGCGGGCGCCCTCAATCGGCGGGCGGGTTTCTCCGAAACCCTGGCCTCCCGCGGCATAAGCCGCGCGGCCCCTTGGGCCTAACCAAATCCGGATGAGTTCCGCTCACCGGGATTTGGACTTACCCTCGGCGGGTGCGGGCATCCGCCCGCTTGATCGCGACCGCAATGACAACGCCATCGCCACGGCGGCACATTAATCGATGTAGTCGATTTTTGGGATCGAAATAACCCATTTCACCAATGTGGCCTTTCTCCATAGGATGACCCTCGTTCCGGTCACCCAATGCTGTGGAGAAAAACCCGATGTCTCTGATCAATAGCGAAATCAAGCCCTTCAAGGCCTCTGCCTTCAAAAACGGCGCGTTCGTCGACGTCACCGACGCCGACCTCAAGGGCAAGTGGTCGGTGGTGTTCTTCTATCCGGCCGACTTCACCTTCGTCTGCCCGACCGAGCTGGAAGACCTGGCCGACAATTACGCCGAATTCCAGAAGCTGGGCGTCGAGATCTACTCGGTGTCCACCGACACCCACTTCGCCCACAAGGCGTGGCACGACAGCTCGCCGGCCATCAAGAAGATCCAGTACACCATGGTGGGCGACCCCACCGGCACCATCAGCCGCAACTTCGAGGTGATGATCGAAGAACTCGGCCTCGCCGATCGCGGCACCTTCGTGGTCGATCCCAACGGCCGCATCCAGATCGTCGAAATCACCGCCGGCGGCATCGGCCGCGACGCCAAGGAGCTGCTGCGCAAGGTCAAGGCCGCCCAGTACGTCGCCTCGCATCCGGGTGAGGTGTGCCCGGCCAAGTGGAAGGAAGGCGAGAAGACCCTGGCCCCGTCGCTCGACCTGGTCGGCAAGATCTAAGGGTCCAGGCCAGCGACACTCTGCGGCATGACCGCCCCGGACCCGGTTCCCCCCCCCCCGCCGGGTCCGGGGGACGGTCGGCGCCGCGCCCAACGCACGGGAAGGCATCATCATGTTGGACAATAGCTTGAAGGACCAGTTGCGGGCCTATTTCGACCGCATCACCCAGCCGGTTCAGTTGGTCACCTCCCTGGACGATGGCGCCAAGTCGCAGGAAATGCTGGAGCTGCTGCAGGACATCGCGGCGCTGTCGGACAAGATCACGCTGGAGCGTGGCGGCAATGACCGCGCGCCGTCCTTCGCCATCCGCCGCGCCGGCACCGACATCGCCGTGCGCTTCGCCGGCCTGCCCATGGGGCACGAATTCAACTCGCTGATCCTGGCGCTGTTGCAGGTGGGCGGCCATCCGCCCAAGGAAAGCCCCGAGGTGATCGAGCAGATCACGGCGCTGGACGGCGATTATGTGTTCGAAACCTATTTCTCGCTGTCGTGCCAGAACTGCCCCGACGTGGTGCAGGCGCTGAACCTGATGGGCGCGCTGAACCCGCGCGTCAAGCACGTGGCCATCGACGGCGCCCTGTTCCAGGACGAGGTCGAGGCGCGCCAGATCATGGCGGTGCCGGCGGTGTTCCTGAACGGCCAGCCCTTCGCCCAGGGCCGCATGGGCCTCGAGCAGATCCTGGCCAAGCTGGACACCGGCGCCGCCGACCGCGAGGCCGCCAAGATCAAGGCCAAGGATGCCTTCGAAGTGCTGGTGGTGGGCGGCGGCCCGGCCGGCGCGGCGGCGGCGGTCTATGCGGCGCGCAAGGGCATCCGCACCGGCGTGGTGGCCGAACGCTTCGGCGGCCAGGTGCTGGACACCATGGACATCGAGAACCTGATCTCGGTGCCGCACACCGAAGGCCCCAAGCTGGGCGCCGCGCTGGAGGCCCATGTCACGCAATACGACGTGGACATCATGAACCTGCAGCGCGCCGAAACGCTGATCCCGGCCGCCACCCCCGGCGGCCTGATCGAGGTGCGGCTGGCCAGCGGCGCCACCGTCAAGACACGCTCGCTGATCCTGTCCACCGGCGCGCGCTGGCGCACCATGAACGTGCCGGGCGAGGACCAGTACCGCAACAAGGGCGTGGCGTTCTGCCCGCATTGCGACGGCCCACTGTTCAAGGGCAAGCGGGTGGCGGTGATCGGCGGCGGCAACTCGGGTGTCGAGGCAGCCATCGACCTGGCCGGCATCGTCGCCCATGTCACGCTGATCGAGTTCGACAGCAAGCTGCGGGCCGACGCGGTGTTGCAGGCCAAGCTGCGCAGCCTGCCCAATGTGACCGTGATCACATCGGCCCTGACCACGGAAGTGGTGGGCGATGGAACCAAGGTCACCGGGCTGGCCTATAAGGACCGCACCACCGACCAGCCGCATCAGGTCGAGCTGGAAGGCATCTTCGTCCAGATCGGCCTGGTGCCCAACACCGAGTGGCTGAAGGGTGTGGTCGAGCTCTCCCCGCGCGGCGAAATCGTGGTCGACGCCAAGGGCCAGACCTCGGTGCCCGGCGTGTTCGCCGCCGGCGACGCCACCACCGTGCCCTACAAGCAGATCATCATCGCCATGGGCGAAGGCGCCAAGGCCGCGCTGTCCGCCTTTGATCATCTGATCCGTCTGGCGCCGGCCGACAGCGCCGCCGCCTGATCCTGTCGCCCCGGGTCACCCGCCCGGGGCGTTCACGGGAACAAGGCCGCCGATTCCACTATGGTGGCCCGCAGGCGCGCCAGCAGGTCGGCCAGATCGCCGTTGCCTTCCTTGGCGGCCCGTTCGATGCGCGCGGCGTCGGCGGACAGCCGCACGAAGCCCATGTTGCCGGCGCTGCCCTTGACCGTATGGGCAGCCGAGGCGATGGCCGGACACTGCCCCAGGGCGACTGCCGCCTCGATGCGGCTCAGCCCACCCGGCAGGCCGTCGAAGAAGGTGCGGATCAACTCGCCGAATTCTTCGGGCCCCAAGGCGTCGATCAAGTCGGCCTGCGCGGGCGTGTCCACCAGCGGTTCCTCATTGCCCCCATCAAGCGCCATACCGTCGCCTCCCCCTTGCTCCCCCGAGCCAATTGCAGCGTAACAGAGAACTGCACGTTTGACAGGCGGCTTTCATTCCCGCCGTCGCCATGTTTTGATTTCACTTCCTCGTCAGGAGCACCGGCATGAGCGTGCCCGCCACCCCCCGCGTCTTCCTGCGCGGCCTGTTCGACACGGCCGTAGCCGCGGCGCTGCCGACCGAGCGCCTGGCGGCCTTGCTGCCGCCCCCGCCCAAGGGGCGCACGGTGGTGGTGGGTGCCGGCAAGGGCGCGGCGGCCATGGCCCAGGCGGTGGAACAGGTGTGGCCGGGGCCGCTGGCCGGGCTGGTGGTTACTCGCTACGGCCATGGCTGCCCGACCGACGCCATCAAGGTGGTGGAAGCCGGCCACCCCAATCCCGACGAGGCCAGCCAGACGGCGGCCCGGCGCATCCTGGCCATGGCGGCGGAATTGGGCGAGGACGACCTGCTGCTGTGCCTGATCTCGGGCGGCGGCTCGGCACTGATGGCGCTGCCCGCCCCCGGCCTGACCCTGGACGACAAAAAGGCGGTGACGCGCGAGCTGCTGCGCTGCGGCGCCGCCATCGACGAGATCAACGCCGTGCGCAAGCACCTGTCGGCCATCAAGGGCGGCCGGCTGGCGGCGGCGGCATGGCCGGCCCCGGTGGCGACGCTGATGATTTCCGACGTGCCCGGCGACGATCCGTCGGTGATCGCCTCGGGGCCGACGGTGGCCGACCCCAGCACCTTTGCCGATGCCCGCGCGGTGCTCGCCAAATACGCCATCGCCGTGCCCGAGCGGGTGCGGCGCCATCTGGACGCCGCCGTCGAGGAAAGCCCCAAGCCGGGCGACGTTCGGCTGTCGCGCTCTGCCGCCACCCTGATCGCCACCCCGCAAGCGGCGCTGGAGGCTGCCGCCGAGGCCGCCCGCGTCGCCGGGGTGACGCCGGTGATCCTGGGCAACGCCATCGAGGGTGAAGCGCGCGAGGTTGCCCGCGTCATGGCCGCCATGGCCCGCCAGGCGGCAGGGCACGGCCAGCCGGCGGCGGCGCCCTGCGTGCTGTTGTCGGGCGGCGAAACCACGGTGACCGTGCGCGGATCGGGGCGCGGCGGGCGCAATGCGGAGTTCCTGCTGGCGTTGGCGGTTGCCCTGGGCGGTCATCCCAAGGTGTGGGCCATCGCCTGCGACACCGACGGCATCGACGGCACCGAAGACAATGCCGGCGCGATCCTGACACCCGACACCCTGGCCCGCGCTGCCGCCATTGGCCTGGATGCCAAGGCCCGGCTGGCCGACAACGACGGCTACGGCTTTTTCGCCGGTCTGGGCGATCTGGTGGTGACCGGCCCGACGCGCACCAACGTCAACGACTTCCGGGCACTGCTGATCCTGCCCTAAGTGGACCTTACCGTTGAAGGCGGGTGAACACCGCCAGCGCCCCCAGCGCGCACACGGCGATGACCGCGGCCATGGGCAGCGCGGTGCTTTCGCCGGCCAGACCGACCAGCGGCGCGGCCAGGGCGCCGCCGACGAAGCGCAAGGTTCCCAGCAAGGCCGAAGCCGAACCGGCGGTGCGCCCGTGATTGGTCAGCGCCAGCGCCGAGGCGTTGGGGGCGATCAGCCCTTGCGTCGCCACCACCACGAACAGGCCGGCCAGCACCGGCGCCAATCCGCCGCCCAGCGCCACCACCGCCTGCAGGAACAGGGCGCCGGCCGCCAGCGCCCATAATCCCACCGCCATCAGACGCTGAGGCCCGAAGCGGTGGACCAGCCGGCCGTTGATCTGCGACAGCCCGATCAGGCCCAGCGCGTTGACGCCGAACACCAGGGCGAAATCCTGGGCGGAAATGCCGTGGATGTTTTGCAGCACGAAGGGCGAGCCGGCGATATAGGCGAACATGGCGGCGAAGGACAGACCGGCGACGGCGGCGTTGCCCAGGAACACCCGGTCCGACAGCACCCCGGCGAAGGCGGCCATGGCCGAACGCCAGCCCGAGGGCCGTCGGCTTTCAGGCGGCAAGGTTTCCGGCAGCAGCCGCGCCATGGCGGCGATCAGCGCCACCCCGGCCCCGGCCAGCACCACGAAGATGCCGTGCCATGACACCACCCGCAGCACCTGGGCGCCCAGCACCGGCGCCAGGATGGGCGCCAGGCCCATGACCAGCATCAGGGTGGAAAAGAACCGGGCCGCCGCCGGACCGTGATAGAGGTCGCGGGCGACGGCGGTGGCGGTGACCAGCGCCGCCGAACCCGCCAGCCCTTGGGCGAAACGGGCGGCGATCAGGGTCGGCGCGGTGGGCGCCACGGCGCACAGCACCGACATCAGGGCATAGGCGGCAAGGCCGACGAACAGCGGCCGCCGCCGCCCCACCGCGTCGGACACCGGCCCCACCATCAACTGCCCGAGCGCCAGCCCCAGGATGCAGGCGGACAGGCTGGCCTGGATGGCCGAAGGCGTGGCGGCAAAGTCGGCGGCCAAATGGGGCAGCGCCGGCAGGTACATGTCGATGGACAGCGGCCCCAGCGCCGTGATGGCGCCCAGGCACAGAACGAACCGAAGCTGCGGTTTGTCGGACATGGCCCTCTCGAACCCTCTCCCGCAGGCGGGAGAGGGCCTCGCCTGTACGGGTTATTCCGCCGCCGCCACCGCGGGCTTGCCGACCGGATGTTCCAGCCGCGACAGCATTTCCTTGGGCACCACCTGACGGAACTTGGGCAGCTCGCGCCCCCAATCGGCCAGCAGGCTTTCAGCCCAATGGCTTTGCGTCTCGGCCACGTGCTCCTTGATCAGGTCCTTCAGCACGCCCTGCCAGTGCTCGGTTTCCACCGGCTGCCAGATCACGCTGTCGGCGTTGACCTTGGCCTCGAAAGTGCCGTCGCCGTCGTAGACGAAGGCCATGCCGCCGGTCATGCCGGCGGCGAAGTTGGCCCCCACCGGCCCCAGGATGACCACGTTGCCGCCGGTCATGTACTCGCAGCCGTTGGATCCGCAGCCTTCGATCACCGCGCTGGCGCCCGAGTTGCGGACGGCGAAGCGTTCGCCCGCCTGACCCGCCGCGAACAGCTTGCCGGCGGTGGCACCGTACAGCACGGTGTTGCCGATGATGGTGTTCTCGTTCGAGCGCAGGGTGCTGGACACCGGCGGCCGCACCACGATGGTGCCGCCCGACAGGCCCTTGCCCACGTAGTCGTTGGAATCGCCGAACACTTCCAGCTTCAGGCCCTGCACGGCAAAGGCGCCCAGCGACTGGCCGCACGATCCGCGCAGACGCACGGTGATGTGGCCGGGCTGCAGCCCGGTCATGCCGTACTTCTTGGTGATCTTGTGGCTGAGCTTGGTGCCGATGGCGCGCTGGACGTTGCGGACGTTATAGGCCAGCTGCATCTTCTCGCCTTCCTCAAGGGCCGGGGCGGCGTCCTTGATGATCTGGGCGTCCAGGGTCTCGGGAACCTCGTTGCGCTCGACCTGGGTGCAATAGCGGGCGTGGCCGCCGGCATCGGCCTGGGCCAGCAGCGGATTGAGGTCGAGGTCGTCCAGGTGCGCGGCGCCGCGGCTGACCTGCTTCAACAGGTCGGTGCGGCCGATGATCTCGTTCAGGCTGCGCACGCCCAGCGAGGCCAGGATTTCCCGCACTTCCTCGGCGATGAAGCTGAACAGGTTGACCACCTTGTACGGGCTGCCGGTGAACTTGGCCCGCAGCGCCGGGTCCTGGGTGCACACGCCCACCGGGCAGGTGTTGGAATGGCACTGGCGGACCATGATGCAGCCCATGGCGATCAGGCTGGTGGTGCCGATGCCGAATTCCTCGGCGCCCAGCATGGCGGCGATGACGATGTCGCGGCCGGTCTTCAGGCCGCCGTCGGTGCGCAGCTTGACCCGGTGGCGCAGGCGGTTGAGCGTCAGCACCTGATGGGCTTCCGACAGACCCAGTTCCCACGGCAGGCCGGCGAACTTGATCGAGGTCTGCGGGCTTGCGCCGGTGCCGCCCACGTTGCCCGACACCAGGATGATGTCGGCCTTGGCCTTGGCGACGCCGGCGGCGATGGTGCCGATGCCGGAACGCGACACCAGCTTCACCGTCACCTTGGCCTGGGGATTGATCTGCTTCAGGTCATAGATGAGCTGGGCCAGATCCTCGATGGAATAGATGTCGTGGTGCGGCGGCGGGCTGATCAGCGTGACGCCGGGGGTGGCGTGGCGCAGCTTGGCGATTTCCACCGTCACCTTGAAGCCGGGCAGCTGGCCGCCTTCGCCTGGCTTGGCGCCCTGCGCCACCTTGATCTCGATCTCGCGGCACATGTTCAGGTATTCGGCGGTGACGCCGAAGCGGCCGCTGGCGATCTGCTTGACCGCCGAGTTGGCGTTGTCGCCGTTGGGGCGCGGGCGATAGCGTTCGCGGTCCTCGCCGCCTTCGCCCGACACCGACTTGGCGCCGATGCGGTTCATGGCGATGTTCAGCGCGCCATGGGCCTCGGGCGACAGCGCGCCCAGGCTCATGCCCGGGGTCAGGAACCGCTTGCGGATCTCGGTGATGCTTTCCACCTCGTCCACGCTGATGGCAGCCCCCGCCGGCTTGAAGTCCAGCAGGTCGCGGATGGTGATGGGCGGCAGCCGGCGCATGCCTTCCGAGTACTTCTTGTACAGGGAATAGCTATCGGTGTTGCAGGCGCTCTGCAGGGTGTGGATCAGGGTGCCGTCGAAGGAATGGGCCTCCTGACCCCGGCGGAAGCGATAGAAGCCGCCCACCGGCAGCACAGCCGCGTCGGCGCCGAAGGCCTTGGCGTGCTGGGCGATGGTGGTCTTTTCCACGCCGTTGAGGCCGATGCCCGAGATGCGGCTGGTCATACCGGGGAAGAATTCCGCCACCAGCGACCGCGACAGGCCGATGGCCTCGAAATTATAGCCGCCGCGATAGCTGCTGATGACCGAGATGCCCATCTTGGACATGATCTTCAGCAGGCCCTGGTCGATGGCCTTCTTGTAGTTGCGCACCCCGTCCTCGAGGGTGATGCCGGGGAACAGGCCGCGCCGCCAGCGGTCGGCGATGGCTTCCTGGGCCAGATAAGCGTTGACGGTGGTGGCGCCCACGCCGATCAGCACGGCGAAGTAATGCACGTCCAACGCCTCGCCCGAGCGCACGTTCAGGCTGGTCCAGGTGCGCAGGCGCTCGCGCACCAGATGGGAATGCACGCCGCCGGCGGCCAGGATCATGGGCAGGCCGACACGGTTTTCACCGATCACCTTGTCCGACAGGATCAGATGGGTGCAGCCGGCGCGCACCGCCTCTTCCGCCTCGCGGCGCACGCGGGTCAGCGCGTCGCGCAGGGCGTGCTCGCCGTCGTTGGGGTTGAAGGTGCAGTCGATTTCCGCCGCCGCCTGGCCCATGTAGCGGCGCATGGCCTCGAACTCGGCGTTGGACAGCACCGGGCTGTCCAGCGCCAGCACGTCGCACTGGCTTTCGTGCTCGTCCAGGATGTTGCCCAGGTTGCCCAGGCGGGTGCGCAGGCTCATCACCCGCGATTCGCGCAAGGAATCGATCGGCGGATTGGTGACCTGGCTGAAGTTCTGGCGGAAGAAGTGGTGCAGCCCGCGATAATGGTCGGACAGCACCGCCAGCGGCGCGTCGTCGCCCATGGAACCGATGGCTTCCTTGGCCTCCTCGACCATGGGGTGCAGGATCAGCTCCATGTCTTCCATGGTCAGGCCATAGGCCAGCTGACGGCGCTTCAGCTCCTCGGCCGACAGCTCCACCGGCTCGGGCGCGCCGGTCTTGACCAGGCTGTCCAGCTCGGTGATGCGGCCGGTCCACTCGCCATAGGGCTTGCGCGCGGCCAGCATGTCCTTGAGCTCGGTGTCGCGGTAAAGCTTGCCGGCTTCCAGATCGACGGCGATGGTCTGGCCGGGGCCGACGCGGCTCTTTTCCACCACGTTGGCCTCGGCCACCTTGACCATGCCGGTTTCGGAACCGACGATCAGCAGGCCGTCCTTGGTGATGGTGACGCGCATGGGGCGCAGGCCGTTGCGGTCCATGCCGGCGACCACCCAGCGGCCGTCGGTGGCGCAGATGGCGGCCGGGCCGTCCCACGGCTCGATCACGGCGTTGCAATAGCTGAAGAAGGCGCGGTGGCTGTCCTTCATCAGCGAGTTCGAGCCCAGGCTTTCGGGCACCAGCATCTGCTTGACCATGGGGGCCGGACGGCCGGCGCGGCACATGACCTCGAACACGTTGTCCAGCGCCGCCGAGTCCGACCCGCCCGACTGCACCACCGGCTTGAGGTCTTCCATGAAGTCGCCGAACGCCTCGTGGCTCATGCGCGGCTCGTGCGCCTTCATCCAGTTGACGTTGCCGGTCAGCGTGTTGATCTCGCCGTTATGGGCGAGCATGCGGAACGGCTGGGCCAGGCGCCAGGTGGGGAAGGTGTTGGTGGAATAACGCTGGTGATAGATGGCGAAGCGGGAAACGAACCGCTCGTCCAGCAGGTCGGGGTAAAAGGCGGTCAGCTGCTCGGCCAGGAACATGCCCTTGTAGATGATCGAGCGGCACGACAGCGAGCAGATGTAGAAGTCCGAGATGTGCTCGGCCAGCACGCGCTTTTCGATGCGGCGGCGCAGCAGGTACAGGTCGGTCTCGAACTTCTCTTCCGGCTTGCCCAGGGAGTTGGCCACCATGATCTGTTCGATCTCGGGGCGGGTGGCGTTGGCCTTTTCACCGATGATGGAGACGTCCACCGGCACCTGGCGCCAGCCATAGATGGTGTAGCCGAAATTCAGGATCTCGGTTTCGACGATGCAGCGGCAGCGTTCCTGCGCGCCCAGGTCGGTCTTGGGCAGGAAGATCATGCCGATGGCCAGGCGGCCGGGCACCGGCTCGTGGCCGATATGGCGGATGTGATCCTTGAAGAAGTCCTGCGGCAGCTCGACATGGATGCCGGCGCCGTCGCCGGTCATGCCGTCGGCATCCACCGCGCCGCGATGGAACAGCACCTTCAGGGCCTCGATGCCGGCCACCACCACGTCGCGGCGCGGCTTGCCGTCCAGCGCGGCGACCAGGCCGACACCGCACGCGTCATGCGGGGCGGTATCGATTCCGGCGGCCTCCAGCGTGGCCTGGTTCTCCAGATACTCGGCTACGAACTGCTCGCCGTGGTTCTGGGACATGGGTGCTCTCCTTCAAATATAGATTCACCGCGAAGGCACGAAGACACGAAGGAAAGGGGAAGGAACAAACGTTCTTTTTCTTCGTGCTTTCTTTGTGCCTTCGTGGTTAACTGATTTATTCCTCTTTATTCCGCCGCCTGGGCAGCAGCCTTGGCCTTCAGGTAGGAATCGATGCCGGCGGCGGCGTCGCGGCCGTCGCGGATCGCCCACACCACCAGGCTGGCGCCGCGCACGATGTCGCCGGCGGCGAACACGCCGTCCAGGCTGGTCATGGCGGTGCGGTTGTCCACCTTGACGGTGCCCCAGCGGGTGACCTCCAGCTCGGGGGCGCCGAACAGCGCCTGCTGGTCCTCGGGGTCGAAGCCCAGCGCCTTGATCACCAGATCGGCCGGGATGGTGAAGTCCGAGCCCTGGATCGGCACCGGGGTCTGACGGCCCGAGGCGTCGGCGACGCCCAGATGCATGCGCACGGCCCGCACGCCGGTGGCCTTGCCCTGGCCCTCGATGGCCAGCGGCGCCGCCATCCATTCGAATTTCACGCCCTCTTCCTCGGCGTTGGCCACCTCGCGCTGGCTGCCCGGCATGTTGGCGCGGTCGCGGCGATACAGGCACTTCACCGACTTGGCGCCCTGACGGATGGCGGTGCGCACGCAATCCATGGCGGTGTCGCCGCCGCCGATGACCACCACGTCCTTGCCGGCAGCGTTCAGGGTGCCGTCCTCGAAGGCGGCGACCTTGTCGCCCAGCGACACGCGGTTCGAGGTGATCAGATAATCCAGCGCGGCATGGACGCCGGCCTGGGCATCGCCCGGCACGCCCAGCTCGCGCGCCTTGTAGACGCCGGTGGCGATCAGCACCGCGTCATGCTTGGCGCGCAATTCGGCGAAGGTGACGTCGCGGCCGATCTCGATCCCGGTTTCCAGGGTGACGCCGCCATCCGCCAGCAGCCTGGTGCGGCGTTCGACCACCGACTTGTCCAGCTTGAAGCCGGGGATGCCGTAGATCAGCAGGCCGCCCATGCGGTCGTGGCGGTCGTAGACGGTGACCTGATAGCCCATGCGGCGCAGCATGTCGGCCGCCGCCAGACCGCCGGGACCGCCGCCGACGATGCCCACCGACTGCGACAGCTCGCGGCGCGGCGCCGGGGCCTTGACCCAGCCATTGGCGAAGGCGGTTTCGGTGATGTGCTTTTCCACCGCGCCGATGGTGACGCCGCCGTGGGTGGATTGCTCGAGCACGCAATTGCCTTCGCACAGGCGGTCCTGCGGGCAGATGCGGCCGCAGATTTCCGGGAAGGTGTTGGTGGCCGAAGACGCCGCATAGGCCTCTTCCATGCGGCCCTGGGCGGTCAGCATCAGCCAGTCGGGGATGTTGTTCGCCACCGGACAGTGGATCTGGCAGAACGGGATGCCGCATTGCTCGCAGCGCGAGGCCTGCGCGCCGGCGCGATCCTCGTCGAAGGCGACGGTGATTTCGTCGAAATCACCGGCACGCTCGGCCGCCGGGCGCTTGTCGGGCGCCTGCTGATGAAGGCGGATGAACTGAAGCATCTTGCGGGTCATGAAGGCATCTCTGCGTCAGAGCCCAATCAGGGCAGGGAAGGCCGGACCCTGTTGTACGCCAGGAAGCAGCGGAAAAACCAGCGGAAAATTCCATGTAAGACAACTTGGCTGACCTTTTGTTGCGCGAACGACCCTCGGCCTGGGGGAGGGGCTTCACGAATTCAGCGCAATTAGGTCCGAAATGAGACTAACGCACCTCTTCCCGCTGCTCCCACCCCGGTGGTATATACCGCCAAGTCCTAGGGATGAGGCGGCTGTGATCCTGCTTGATGTTGTGTTCATCGCCCTGATTCAGGGCATCGCGGAACCCTTGCCGCTGGGCGCCTCGGGGCACCTGGCCCTGCTGGGCCGCCTGGCCGCCGACGCCGAGGCCCGCACCGCCGTCGTCATCGCCTCGGAATTCGGCATGGTCCTCGCGCTGATGCTGTATTTCTGGCGCGACCAGCTCGCCATGGCGCGCTCGGTGGTCAAGCTGGCCAAGGGCCGCATGGACCCCGGCGGACGCCTGCTGCTGCAGATCCTGGCCGGCTCCATACCGGCGCTGGCGGTGTCGTGGGCCTTCGTCACCCTGGGCGGCGGCAGCGCCAGCGCGCTGGTGGCGGCCTCGGCCATGGTTGTCTTCGGCCTGTTCCTGTGGGCGGCCGACCATCTGGGCGTCACCGTGCGCCGGGTCGAGCATTTGGGCTGGCTGGGTGCGGTGATCATTGGCGTGCTGCAGGCGGCTGCCGCCATCCCCGGCGTTTCGCGCACCGGCATCACCATCACCGCCGCCCGCCTGATGGGGTTCGAGCGCCGCGACGCCGCGCGCTTTTCGCTGCTGCTGGGCATTCCCACCATCGCCGGCCATGCCGGCTACATGCTGTGGCAATTGTCGCAGAAGGCGCAGGTGGTGGTGACCGCGGACCTGATGGTGGCGACCGGCCTAGCCTGCGCCAGCGCCTGGGCGACCACGGCGCTGTTCATGGCCTGGGTCAACCGCCACACCTACGCCCCGTTTGCCGTTTGGCGCATCCTGCTGGGCGCGGGCGTGCTGGGCTGGGCTTTCCTGTTCTGAGCCGCCGACTCAGCATCAGCCGGCAAGCCATTGCGATTCCTGTGCAAAAGTAGTGACTTTTTAAGGTCAAATTGGGTATTCCTTTGGGGTGACCTTTCCCAAGGGGGGCCTGGCCGTGTTCCTGCGCCGTCTGTTCGTCCTGGCCTTGCTGGCGGGCCTGGCCGCCTGTTCCAGCGCGCCGCCGCCGCGCATCATCTCGGCACCGCAGCCGCCGGTGATGCTTGATCTCGACGCCGCCTGCCTGCAGGACCTGGCAGCCCTGGGCGTCAGCTTCCAGCCCGTGCAGTCGTTCGGCGACCCCGACCAGGGCTGCGGCATCGCCAACGCCGTCAAGGTGTCGGCCACCGGCGCCGCCTGGAACCGCCCCGGCGTGCTGAGCTGCCCCATGGCCCGCACCCTGGCCCGCTATCAGGCCGAGGTGCTGCAGCCCCTGGCGCAAGGCCGCTTCGGCCAGGGCGTCAAGCGCATCCACCATGCCGGCACCTATGATTGCCGAGTGCGGCGCAACAATTCCACCGCCACCGCCGCCAGTCTGGGCGGCAGCAAGGGCGGCCGCCTGTCCGAGCATTCCAAGGGCCAGGCCATCGACATCATGGCGTTCGAGCTGGCCGACGGCACCATGGTGTCGGTCAAGCGCGACTGGCGCGACGGCGGCGCCAAGGCGGCCTTCCTCAAGGACGTGGCGCGGGCGTCGTGCAACACCTTCAACGTGGTGCTGACCCCCAACCACGACCGCTATCACCAAGACCACCTGCACCTGGACATCGGCCCCCATACCCTTTGCGGGTATTGACCCCCCGCCGATCCGCCGGCACTAGCCCACCAGAGGGACCCATTCCTGGCTTCCGGCCGATGGCGATCATCAAAAGCGATCGCCACTATCGGAGTCATGGATGGACGACAGCTCGCTTTCCTCGCCCCGCTTGCCCTGGCCGCCCTGATCGCGGCCCCCGGCAGCGCCTGGGCGCCCCAACCGCCCAGCGGCGCCAGCCCGCCGCCGCTGCCGCCGCCGCAGAAGGTCGAGGCCCCTCCGGCGCCGCCCGCCCGCACGCTTTCGGCCAAGGATCTGCGGTGCTTGGCCCTGAACGTCTATTGGGAATCGCGCGGCCAGCCGCTGCGCGGGCAGGCGGCGGTGGCCCACGTCACCCTGAACCGCGTCGGCGCCGCCGGCTTTCCTCGCTCGGTCTGCGGCGTGGTCTATCAGGGCTGCCAGTTCGGCTGGACCTGCGACGGCCGCGGCGACGGGCCGGTGGATGGCCCCGGCTGGGAGGAAGCCCTGTGGGTGGCCCGCCAGGCGGCGGCCGAGAACGACGTCACCGGCGGCGCGCTGTTCTTCCACCACGTCAACGAACATCCGCAATGGGCGCGCGGACGCTATGCCCGGCGCACGGTGATCGGCCAGCACGTGTTCTTCAGCGTGACCGGCGGCAAGGAGCCGCAAGTGGCCGACACCGGGCCGTAACGGGGCGCGCCATTGCCTTCGGCGGGGGGGAGTGCTAATCCCTCGCATCATGTTCGCCATGCCCGCGCCCGATCCGTCGTCCCGCCGCGCCTGCGCTCTCGCCTTCGGCCTGATCGCCGCCGTCACCCTGGTCCGCGTGATCGTGCTGGCGCTGGCCCCGCCCAACCTGTCCTTCGACGAAGCCCAGTACTGGGCGTGGGCGCAGACCATTCAACTGGGCTATTATTCCAAGCCGCCCATGGTGGCCTGGGCCATCGCCGCCACCACCGCGCTGTTCGGCGAAGGCGAGGGGGCAATCAAGCTGGGCTCGACCCTGGCCCATGGCGGCACCGCCGTGCTGGTGGCGCTGTTGGGGCGCGCGCTGTTCGGCCGCGCCGTCGGCGCCTGGAGCGGCGCCGCCTGGATCGCCATGCCGGCGGTGTCGCTGTCGGCGGTGATGATCACCACCGATCCCTTCCTGCTGTTCTTCTGGGCCGCCGCGCTGCTGGCGCTGGTCGAGGCGCCGCGCCTGGGCGCCGGCCCCAATCGCTGGTGGGTGGTGCTGGGCCTGGCGCTGGGCTTGGGCCTGCTGTCCAAATACGCCATGGCCTTTTTCCTGGGCTGTCTGGCGCTGTGGCTGGCCTGGGACAAGGCCGCCCGCCCGCTGGCCAAGGCCCGTGGGCTGTGGCTGGCCGTCGGTCTGGGCGTGCTGATCTATCTGCCCAACCTGATCTGGAACGCCAGCAACGGCTTCGTCTCCTACGTCCACACCAAGGACAACGCCAACCTCAAGGGCGACCTGTTCAACCCCGACAAGCTGGCGGAATTCCTGGCCGGGCAGTTCGGCGTGTTCGGCCCGATCATGGCGGTGGCGCTGGTGATGGGCCTTGTCGCCGCCCTGCGCAAGGGCGCGGATTCGCGTCTGCGGCTGCTGACCGCCTTCAGCCTGCCGGTGCTGGTGCTGATGGTGGCGGAAAGCCTGGCGTCTCGCGCCAACGCCAATTGGAGCGCCCCGGCCTATGTGGCCGGCACGGTGCTGGCCACCTGGCTGATCGCCAGCCGCCGGCCGTTGCTGCTGAAGGTGTCGCTGGCGCTGCACCTTTTGATCATGGGCAGCATGTACGGCCTGGACGCCGCCCGCACGGTGGTGGATTTCAAGTTCGACCCGGAAAAGCGCATCAAGGGCTGGGACCGGGTGGGCGAACGGGTGTCCGCCGTGCTGGCCGCCCATCCCGGCGCCCGCCTGCTGGCCGACGAACGCAAGGTGCTGGCGACGCTGGTTTATTATGTCCGCCCCCACCCCTTCGACGCCGTCAAGTGGAACCCCAGCGGGCGCATCCGCGACCATTTCGACCAAACCACCCGGCTGGAACCGGGGCCGGGCGAGCTGATCTACGTCACCGAGCTGCCCGACTTGCCCGGCGACATGCGCGACCACTTCGCCGCCGCCGACAAGATCGAGGACATCACCATTCCCCTGCATCACGACTATGCCCGCCGGCTGTCGGTGTGGCGCCTTGCCGGCTTCAAGGGGTACTAGCATGGCGGCGGCAGGCCGGCTGTGGGCGGCGGCATGGCGCCATCGGTGGTGGTGGGCGTTGGCGCTGTACGTGCCGCTGGTCGCCTTTCCCCAGATCGACATCACCGTGTCGTCGTGGTTCTACGATCCCGGCTATGGCGGTTTTCCCGCCCGCATCGCGGCCTTCCCCGAATGGGTGCGGCGCGGCATGCCTGCCTGGCTGTTCGCCGTTCCCGCGCTGATCACCGCGGCGTGGGCGGTGGGCGAGGTGCTGCGCCGACCCGTGCTGGGGGTGACGCGGCGGGTGGTGCTGTACGTGCTGCTGAGCCTGGCCGTCGGCCCCGGGCTGGTGGTCAACGTCGGACTGAAGGACAATTGGGGGCGGCCGCGCCCGTCCACCATCCAGGAATTCGGCGGCCCCAACACCTATGTGCGGCCGCTGGTGCCCAGCCGTCAGTGCGACGAGAACTGTTCCTTCCCATCGGGACACGGGGCGCTGGGCTTTTGGACGGTGACGCTGGCACTGCTGGCGCCGCCGCGCTGGCGGCGGCCGGCGCTGAGCGTGGCGTTCGGCTTCGGCGCCATGGTCGGCCTTGTCCGCATCGCCCAGGGCGGCCATTTCCTTTCGGATGTGGTGGCATCCGCGCTTATAACGATCGGTATAAGCGTTTTGTTCTATAGAAAGTTAATTTGGCCGATCAAAAGCCGGTCATCAAAAAATAATCCGTCGATTTCGGGTGAGTCGGCGTAAGGCCCTAGGCGCGGGGCGACTCTTCAGGTAATGATATCAACTCAGACTGACCTTGGCGGCGATACGGCAAGGGCCGGGTGCCACGCGCGGGTGCGCGGGGTAATTTATTTTTCTACGACGAGAACGAAACATGGCATGGAACCGAGATAATCATGGCAGCCGCTCGCGCGATCGCGGTCGGCGGGACGACTTTGGTGGCGACCTGGGTGGGTACGAGCCCCGTGCGCCCCGGATGCCCAGCAGCAGCTTTGACCGCCATCAGGTCACCCAGGCGAACGTGACCGCCACCGTGAAGTGGTTCAATGCCTCGAAGGGCTTCGGCTTCGTCGCCCCGTCCGACGGCACCCCGGACGCCTTCCTGCACATCTCGGCGCTCGAGCGTGCCGGCCTGTCGCAGGTCGCCGAAGGCACCACCATCGTTTGCGATCTGGGTCAGGGCAACCGCGGCCCGCAGGTCGTGACCGTTCATGAGGTCGACAGCACCACCGCCACCCCGCGCGCCCCGCGCGCCGGCGGCATGGGCGGCGGCATGGGTGGCGGCGGCTTCGACCGCGGCCCGAGCGAGACCGTCGAAGGCGTGGTGAAGTTCTTCTCGGCGGAAAAGGGCTTCGGCTTCGTCCAGACCGACCAGGGCGGCAAGGATGTGTTCGTGCACATCAAGGCGCTCGAGCGTTCCGGCATCAAGGCCCTGGAAAGCGGTCAGCGCGTGCGCGTGACCACCACCCTGGGTCAGAAGGGTCCGCAGGCCGACACCGTCGCCATCATCTAAGGCGATTGTCACCTGCTTCCGATTGCCACCTTGGCCCCGAGCCAGGGTGGCTTTCCGGATTCCGGGAAAACGGGATCGGCATCGCCGGTCCCGTTTTTTTTGGTTCAGTGCGGAATTCCGGGGAATTTGCGTTCAATGTCATCGCCAGGATGACCTTTTTGAACCACAGAGGCACAGAGACACAGAGGAAAAACAAAAGAGAAAATTATTTCTCCCTTTTTCCCTTCTCTGTGTCTCTGTGGTTATTCAAATTGCGTCCCAGCGGCACGATATCGGCCGCAAACGCTTACTCGCAGACGCTTTCTGAACGATCCGCAGGAACTTGACCGGACAGCCATGCGTCAAGCGCGGGCAGGACGGCTTCCGGAAGGGAATGGGGCGTTTCCTGCCCCCACGTCTGATCGTGATGCCCAGCCGCTACCAGCGCATGACGCCGCCGATGGGCTTTTTCTTGGCCTGCTCGAAGCCGCGCTTGGTCACCAGCACCCATTCGTTCACCTGCATGAAGCGCGGCGCCAGGAACTGGTAGAGTTCGCGGATACGGACGATGTTTTCCTCGGACTTGACCACGAACACCGTCTTCCACACCGGGATGATGTCTTCCCAGGGCAGCAGGCGGCGGTGCACTTCGTCGCGCACCTGGCGGATATAGTCGATCTGGTTGTCGATGTTCTTCAGCATGGCCAGGATTTCGCCGGTCTGGGCATCGACCTGGTCGAAATAGTCCTGCAGCACCTTCATGGCGCGCTGGTACAGGCGCGCCACCTGATCGGTGGTCTCGATCATGCCGCGATCCGAGCTGTAGAGGCGGCGCAGCCCCTGCACCTTGTCGTCGATGCGGCGGATTTCGGTGTTGATGTCGCGCTCGGCCTCGATATAGGCCAGTTCCTTGGCCAGGGTCTCGATATAGCGAACCACTTCCTCGCGGTTGTCGCGGCCCAGGCCCAGCGCTTCGGCGGCTTCCGAAAAGGCCAGGCTGACGTTCTTCTTGACCTGCGGGTCCTCGGCGATTTGCATCAGCTCTTCCGCCGAGGTGAAGATGTGCTCGTTGCCGGTCAGCCAGGTGACCAGCTGCATGGTCAGGCGCTGGCGGGCGATGCGCAGGTGGCGGTCGGACGGTTCCCACGACGCTTCGCGGGTCAGGATTTCCTTGGGCAGGGCGTCGCCGACCCGCAGCCCGCGCACGAATTGCAGGCCCTCGGCCACCTTGGACAGCATGCGGCCGTCGGCGGTCTGGTCGGTCAGCATGAATTCGCGGCGGATGCCGTCGAAGCCCAGCACCGCCTCGTTGCTGGCCAGCTTGAGCACGGCCACCGCTTCGCCGGTATCGGTCAGGCGAAAGTACAGATCCTCGAACGAGCCGAAAAACTTGTGCTCGAAGTGAACGATGGTGTCGTCATCCGCCTGCACAGCCGGCTTCTTGTCGGTGCTTGCCTCGGCAGCCATCCCTAGGACCTCGCCCAATTTCCCACGGCCCCGCCTGTTTTGGCGCATGGGCCTTCCCCAGCGCGACAGTATGCAGGGCCGTGGCGGCGGCGACAAGACCCGTAGGCGGGTGCGCCTCAGGCATCGTCCTCAAGATACAGATGGCCTTCGCGGCCATGGATGTAGCCGTTGGCGAACTCGGCGCGCGGGCACAAATCGGCCAGCTTGTCGGCCGCTTCCTGGGGCGCCACGGTGCCGGCCAGCGCCTGGCGGAACAGGGCGGCCACCGCCACCATGTCCACCGCCTGCGGCCACAGCCGGAAGCGGCGCACGCCGATGGCGCGCAGGCGCTCCAGCTCGCCCAGCAGGCTGAGGTAGTGGTACGACATGGTCTGGGTGCCGTTGACCGCCAGGAACGGTTCGTCGTCCAGCGTGTCCACCGCCATGCCGTCCGGATCCTCGGCGCAGACGTACTGACAGCCGTCCTTGGCCAGATTGCGCGAGCGGGCGTGGTAGCAGCGGGCCGAGATGGCCAGGGGCAGGCGGCCGAAGGCCTGCACCTCGATCTCGCACTGGGCCGACTTCGCCAGGGTGGCGATCACCTCGGCCGGCAGTTCGGCGGGCAGGCAGGCGCGAATGGCGCCGATGCTTTCCAGATAGGCCAGCGTGCCTTCGTTGTAGACGTTGACCAGCGGGCCGACGGCGAACGGTTTGCCGCCCATCATGGCCGCCACCGAGATGTCGTTGGCCTCGACCAGCCAGCCGTCGCTGCCGGCCAGCTCGCGGGCTTCGCGCAGCTCGCGTTCGTTCATGATCAGCGCCAGCGACGACAGCACCACTTCCTTGCCGGCGGCGGCCAGGCGAGAGATCACCTCGGGCAGGAAGGGGGTGAAGAACGGGCTGCGCTTCGAGCACACCACCTCGCCCACGCAGACGCTGTCCACGTCGGCTTCGTCGGCGATGCGGAAATAGAAGTCGCGCAGGTGCTCGGGCTTCCAGTTGAACAGCACGGGGCCCAGGCTCAGCTTGGGCTGGGAAACGATGATGTCGGTCAACGCCAGGCCCTCTCATAGGCGCCGGTGGTCTGCCGGCCGCCTTCGGTGATGCGGTCAAGGTCCATGTCGGGCAGCGGGCGGCCGGCCATCACGGCGTCGACGCCGGCGCGGAACGCCTGCACCACCGCCGCCACATAGGCGCGGCCGCGCTGGCGGCCCTCGATCTTGAAGGCGGTGACGCCCGCCTTGATCAGGTCGGGCAGCATGGCCAGGGTGTTGAGCGAGGTCGGCTCCTCGAACAGGTAGCTGGTCTTGCCGTTGGCGACGAAACGACCCTTGCACAGGGTGGGATAGCCCGCCGGCTCGTTGTGGCCGAACTGGTTGATGGTGAAGCCCGCCAGCTGCGAGGTGACGCCGCGCGGGGTGTCCACATAGCGCACGTGGGCGGCGGGGCTGCACACGCCGTTCATGTTGGGCGACTGGCCGGTGGCATAGGACGACAGCGCGCAACGGCCCTCGGCCATGACACACAAGCCGCCGAACACGAAGACCTCGGTTTCGATGGGGCGGATCTGGGCGTTGATCGCCGCGATTTCCTGCACGGTCAGCACGCGCGGCAGCACCACCCGGCGCACGCCGAAGCGTTCGGCGTAAAAGCGGATGGCTTCCACGTTCGAGGCGGCGGCCTGGACCGACAGGTGCAGGCGCAGGTCGGGATGCTTGGCCGCCGCATAGGCGATCAGCCCCACATCGGCCAGGATCACCGAATCGGCACCCAGGCGGGCGGCGTCGTCCACCGCCTGATGCCACAGCTCGGGGCGGCCGGCGCGCGGGAAGGTGTTGATGGCCACCAGCACCTTGGCGCCGTGGTCGTGGGCGAAGGCGACGCCTTCCTCAAGTTCCTTGCGGCTGAAATTCAGGCCGGGGAAGTTGCGGGCGTTGGTTTCGTCGCGGAAGCCCACATAGACGCAGTCGGCGCCGGCTTCCACCGCGCTCTTCAGCGCCGCCGGGGTGCCGGCCGGGCAGACGAGTTCGGGACGGATCAGTTGGTCCATCAGGCATGTCCTCGGCGGTTGGCCTTGCGCAGCGCCTTGACCTCGGCCTCAAGCTCGGCCAGTCGGGCGTCGCGGGCGGCGGCGTTCTGCAGCGCCGGCGCGATCAGCGCCTGACGCAGGGTTTCCACGTTCTCGCGCACATGGGTCGCCGCCTCGAGCGCGGCGTCGGCGACGCGGCGGGCCGGGTTGGCCAGCGGCCCCAGCACGCTGGTCAGGTCGGCGATCAGGTCGATGCCGGCGCCGTCGATGGCGTTGCGCAGCGCCACCACCACCTCGGTGTCGCCCTCGATCACCAGCTGGCGGGAAAAGAACAGGGCGTCGCCGTCCACCTTGCCCTCGGCCAGGGCGATCAGCGTTTCCAGCGGGCCGCGGATGGTGGCGTGGGATTCGTCGGGATCGACGGCGCGGCGCACGGTCAGGCGCGGGCAGTCGGTCAGCGGCTCGAGCAGCAGCACGAAGGGCAGGTCGACCGGATCGACGCAGACCACCTTGTCCTGAAACGGCTCCATCCGCTCGAGGATGTCGGGGTGGCGCTTGCGGACCACCCGCAGCATGGCGTCGAACACCGGCTGCAGCACCGCCGGCCGAAACGGCTTGAGCGCAAGGCCCAGCAAGAGCACCGGTGAAAACGGCGGCGTCATGGGTTTGGCGCCCGTCCGATACTGCCCTTCCATCATGGTCTGCTGGTCCCCCGATCGATGGTGCGCATTGTTCCGACGGTCATAGCCCCCCTCCTTGATCGCCGTCAAGCGACCCCGCCGCATGGAGGCCTCTTGGTTCGGCGAGGAATTGGCGTTAGAACAGGACGGAAAGGGGAACGCCGGGGGAAACGTTCCCGCAATTGGGGTTCGCATGATCGTCGACATCGATCTTAGCCCGGTGCATGTGCTGATCATTGACGACAGCCGCTATGCGCGCTCGTTCGTCAAGTCGGCGCTGATGTCCTTTGGCGTGCGCAACGTGTCCGAAGCCGGCGACGGCCCCGCCGGCATCGAGATCCTGCGCGGCCAAAAGATCGATCTGGTGCTGGTTGATCATGACATGGAACCCATGGACGGCGTCGCCTTCACCCGCATGGTGCGCGCGGGCGAGGAAGTGGCGGCGCGCGACGTGCCCATCGTCATGATTTCCGGCATGGCCGAGATGGAAAAGGTGATCGAGGCCCGCAACGCCGGCGTCAACGAGTTCCTGGTCAAGCCGCTGTCGGCCGATTCGCTGTACCGCCGGGTGCGCAACGCCCTGGTCAATCCGCGTCCCTTCGTGGTGTCCGACGTTTACGTGGGTCCCTGCCGCCGCCTGGTGCAGCGTGCCGTTCCCGACACCCAGGACCGTCGGGTGGCCGAACCCCTGCCCAAGCCGCGCCCGCTGGTCGACGT
>DATGXU010000361.1:0-9477 GCA_035298685.1 Magnetospirillum sp.
CGGAACCGCCGGCGACGCCACTTTCGGCCGCGCCCGAGGTATCGGACGACGTGGAGGTGGATGACGAGGCGGATGATCCGGCGCCGCTGGCACCGGATGGAGGCAGACTTGACGCTTCGGCCATGACGGCAGCTCCTTCGGACTAAACCCGAAGGAAAAATGGCGCCGCACAGGCACGGGCGCCATTGCCCGAAACGGTTACGCCACCTTGCGGAACACCAGATTGGCGCAATCCAGAACCCTGGCGAGCCGGTCGAAGGTGCGGTCGTTCTCGATGGCGAAAGCCGGGTTTCCCGCCGGCACTTCCAGCACCAGATCGCCGCGATCGGTATAAAGCCGCGACTGCCGCAGCAGGTTGGGGGCGCCGCCCGACAGGGTGTGGGCCAGCCTGAGCGCCAACCCGATCACCCGGCACCGCTGCAGCCGGGCCTCGTCCAGCAATTGCACCGCCATGCGCGCGTGGGGGTTGTCGTCCGAGCCCTGATAGCGTTGGAAGACGCAATAGGCGATGGCCGCGCGATCGCGATGGGCAACGCCCATGAACGGCAGGCGCAGAATGCGCAGGAAGGCCTGTTCGGCGCGGTAGTCGGGGTGCTCGTTCCAGAAGATGTCGGACACCAGACAGGCGGCATGGCGCAGCCGCGCCTGATGGGGCGCCTCGCTGGGGAACAGCGGCGCCATCCAGCTCATCACCTCGTCGCCGTGCTCGGGGAAGCGCGAGTTCATCAGCGCCATCTGCCGGCAGACCCACAGCAGCGGGTCCTCGCGCCGCAGCGCCTCGGGCAGGCGGCGATAGAAATTGCCCTCGCGCATGCCGTAGATGGAAAACACCAACTGGTCCGGCTGGGTGGCGCGGATGACCTTTTCCAGCGTCAGCGCCGCCATGGACAGATTGGCCACCCGCTTCTTCGAGACGCCGGGCACCTTTTCCAACGACTTTTTGCTTTGCGACGACACCAGCTCGACGATGCGCAAGCCCTCACGCGCATCCAGCGCGAAATTGTCCAGCACGGTCAGAGGATGATGGGTCTGGGCGATGCAGATGCGGGCGATGGCGCGCCAGGCGCCGCCGACCGCGTAAAGATGACGGCCCTTGCCCTCTTTCAGCCACGGCACCGCCCTGAGATGGCGATCGACGATCTCGGCCGCCTTGGCCCGGTCGTCGCCCGACGCTTCCGCCAGGCGCAGCACGCCCAGCGGCATGGTCACGTGCTCGCCGAAATCGCCGTTCTGCACGGTCACCAGTTCCAGCGAACCGCCGCCCAGGTCGGCGACCATGCCGTCGGCATCGGGAGTGCCGCACAAGACGCCCATGGCCGCCGCCTTGGCTTCTTGTCCGCCCGACAGCACCTTGACCTCGACCTGAAAGCCTTGCTCGATGGCGCGGACGAAATCCTCGCCGTCGCTGGCGTCGCGCACCGCCGCCGTGGCCAGGATGTCCAGACGCTCGACCTGCATGGCCCGCGACAGCGCCACATAGCGCCCGACCACCGTCAGCGCCTGCGCCAGCCCGGCAGGGTTCAGCCGGCCGGTGGCGCCCAGCCCCTGCCCCAGCGCGCAGACCGCCTTTTCATTGAACAGCGGCACCGGTACGCGGCTGGCGCCGTCATAGACGCACAGGCGGATGGAATTCGAGCCGATGTCGATGATGCCAACCGGCTCTTGGCGGCGTTTGATCTTCATGCCCTCAGGAATCCTTGCCCACCACCAGCTTGTGCTTGCGCCCCTTTTCCAGCGCGCTGCCACGGCCGGAAAGGCTGGGGTTGGTCATGAAATAGGTATGGGCGTTGAAGCCGGTATCGCCCGACACCATCCGCGTATAGGTGCCGTCGGGGCCCAGTATCCAGCTTTGTTCGTTGTCCTTGAGGTTGGCGACCATGATCTGTTCCATGATCTGGCGATGCACGGTGGGGTTCTCGATGGGAACCAGGGTTTCCACCCGCCAGTCCATGTTGCGCTGCATCCAGTCGGCCGACGAGATGTAGATCTTGGCCTGCCGCGACGGCAGCCGGGCGCCGTTGCCGAACACCACCACGCGGGAATGTTCCAGGAAGCGGCCGACGATGGATTTCACGCGGATGTTGTCGGACAGGCCGGGCACGCCGGGCCGCAGGCAGCAGATGCCCCGGATGACCAGATCGATCTGCACCCCGGCCTGACCGGCGCGATAAAGCGCGTCGATCAGCGACGGGTCCACCAGCGAGTTCATCTTGGCCCAGATCGCCGCCGGCTTTCCGGCCTTGGCGTTCTCGGTCTCGGCCTCGATCAGGGCCAGCAGCTTCTTCTTCAGCCCCAGGGGGGCGATGATCAGCTTTTCCATCTGCCCGGGCGTGGCATAGCCGGTCATGTAGTTGAACGCCTTGGCGGCATCCAGGGTCAGCTGCGGATCGCAGGTGAAGTAGCTGAGATCGGTGTACACCTTGGCGGTGATGGGATGGTAGTTGCCGGTGCCGAAATGGACATAGGACACCAGCCCGCCGGTTTCGCGGCGCACCACCAGGCTGATCTTGGCGTGGGTCTTCAGCTCGAGGAAGCCGAACACCACCTGGGCGCCGGCGGCTTCCAGATCGCGAGCCCAGCGGATGTTGGCCTCTTCGTCGAAGCGGGCCTTCAGCTCGACCATGGCGGTCACCGACTTGCCGGCCTCGGCCGCTTCCACCAGCGCCTTGACGATGGGGCTGTCCTTTGACGTGCGGTACAGCGTCTGCTTGATGGCGACCACGTTGGGGTCGCGCGCCGCCTGCCGGATGAACTGCACCACCACGTCGAAGCTTTCGAACGGGTGGTGGACGACGATGTCCTTTTTGCGGATGGCGGCAAAGCAATCGCCGCCGAAATCGCGCACGCGCTCGGGGAAGCGGGCATTATAGGGCGGGAACAGCAGATCGGGCCGTTCGTCGGTGATGATCTGCTTGGTGTCCACCAGCCCGATGGAGGATTCGAACTCGTACACGTCGGCCTCGGCCACGTGCATCTCGGCGATCACCAGTTGCTTCAGTTCCTCGGGGATGCCGCTGTTGAAGGTCAGCCGGATGACGTGACCGCGACGGCGGCGCTTCAACGCCGATTCGAACACGCGCACCAGATCTTCGGCTTCTTCGTCGATGTCCATTTCCGAGTCGCGGATGACCCGGAACATGCCGTGGCCTTCCATGCGGAAGCCGGGGAACAGGCGATCGAGGAACAGGATGACCAGATTTTCCAGCGGCAGGAAGCGGATGGCCTCGCCCGGCAGGCGGATGAAGCGGTCGATCTGCTGCGGCAGCGGCACCAGCGCGCGCAGCACCTCGCCGTCGTCCAGGCGGAACAGGTGCAGCACCACGGCGATGCCGGCATTGGGGATGAACGGGAATGGGTGCGCCGGATCGATGGCCAGCGGCGTCAGCACCGGGAAGATGTGTTCCATGAAGCGGGTTTCCAGCCACTTCATGTCGGCCTTGGTCAGCTCGTCGGCGTCGATCACGGCGATGCCGGCGTCGCGCAGCTCGGCCTTCAGTTCGCTCCAGCACCGCTTCTGCGCCGCCAGCAGCTCGCTGGCCTCGCGGTTGATGGCTGCCAATTGCTGGGCGGGGGTCAGGCCGTCCTCGGAGGTGGTCATCACCCCGGCATCCACCTGCCCCTTCAGGCCGGCGACGCGCACCATGTAGAATTCATCGAGGTTGGAGGCCGAGATGGACAGGAAGCGCAGGCGCTCCAGCAGGGGGTGACGCGGATTGAACGCCTCTTCGATGACCCGCAGATTGAAGGCCAGCCATGACAGCTCGCGATTGATGAACCGATCCTTGGACTCCAGGTCGATGGCAGGGATCTCGACGGGCTGCAGGGATGTCACGGATATTTCTCCGACTGAGGTGCGCTAGCGTCACACACACCCTTTATATATTCTCGGCAAGGCCGTGTCATGGCTGCGAGGATGACGGAATTGCGACAGTTGTTCCTGTTGAGGCACGCCAAATCCAGCTGGGACGATCCCGCGCTGGACGATTTCGACCGCCCGCTGAACAATCGCGGCCGCCGCAACGCCGCCGCCCTTGCCGACCATTTCAGGGCGTCCGCCATCCGCCCGGCGCTGATCCTGTGTTCGGCGGCGCGGCGCACCCGTGAAACCTATGCCGTGCTCGAACCCGCGATCGAGGGCGTTCCGGTGACCTTCGAGGCCGAGTTGTACGAGGCCACCCGCCACGACCTGCTCGACCGTCTGCGCCGGCTGGACGACCACCTGCAATCGGTGCTGCTGATCGGCCACAATCCGGGCCTGGAGCATCTGGCGACCGAGCTGTGCCAAGGCCAGGGCAACGCCAAGCGGCTGGCGCGGCTGGCCGAAAAGTTCCCCACCTGCGCGCTGGCGACGCTTGAGGCCGGCATCGCCCATTGGGGCGCGCTGCAGGACGGCACCTGCCGGCTGACCGGCTTCCTGCGGCCGGCGGACCTGGATTAATCCGCCGGCGCGGCAGCGCCAAGAGCGTCGAGGTCGGCACCCGCTATGGCTTCGAGATGGCGGGTGATGCGCTCGACCGGCCAATCCCACCAGCGCAGGCGTAACAGTTCCTCGACCACCGCGTCGCTGAAGCGGCGCTTCACCTCGCGCGCCGGATTGCCCGTCACCACCGCGTACGGGCGGACGTCGGCGCTGACCACGGCATGGGCGGCGACAATCGCGCCGTCGCCGATGGTCACCCCCGGCATGATGGTGGCTTGGTGGCCGATCCACACGTCGTTGCCGACCATGGTGTCGCCGCGATTGGGGAAGTCGGGCTTCAGCCGCTCCCACCCCTGGCCGAACACCGAGAACGGATAGGTGGAAAAGCCCGAAACGGCGTGGTTACCGCCGTTCATCATGAAACGGGCGCCGGTGGCGATGGCGCAGAAGCGGCCGATCACCAGCCGGTCACCGATAAAGTCGTAATGATAAAGGACGTTTTCGGCCTCGAACCGCTCGGGTCCGGCCGGATCGTCGTAATAGGTGTAGTCGCCCACCACGATGTTGGGCCGCGTGATGAAATTTTTGAGGAAGCCGACCCGGGGGAAGCCTTTCAGGGGATGGGGGTCGTTGGGGTCGGGTCCGTTCATGGCAACACTCGCGTTCAGAAAAGGTCGCCCTGGCGCTCGTCGCGTTCCAGGCCTTCCAGAACGGCGCGGGCCAGCGGAACGGTGACCGGGCGGCGGCGGGCCAGCGAGGCCTTGTCCAGCGCGTCCACCACCTGGCGGGCGGCGGCGAAGCTGCGTTCCATGCGGCCCAGCACATAGGCCACCACGTCCTCGCCGATGCGCAACTGGCGGTCGGCGAACTGCTTGACCAGAATGGCGGCCAGCAACGAATCGTCGGGCGCGCCGATGCCCACGGCCGGCGTCGCCGACAGGCGCGAGCGCAGATCGGGCAGCGACACCGGTTGCCGCGCCGGCGCCATGCGGCCGGCCAGCAGCAGCCAGCGGCCGGTTTCCTTGGTCAGGTTCCACAGGTGGAACAGCGCGGTTTCATCGGCCAGGCGATCCAGATCGTCGACGATGACCACGCTGGCATGCACCACCAGCTTGGGCACCGCCTCCACCGTCAGGCGGTCGGCACTGGCCGACACCACCTGCCCCAAGCGATGATGCGAGGCGAAGGCGGCCAGCAGGTGCGACTTGCCCGAACCGGGCGGGCCGAACACCGCCAGCGCGTGCCCCGACCAGTCGGGCCAGCGTTCCAGCCACGCCACCGCCTCGGCATTGCAGGGCGCGACCAGAAAATCATCCCGCCCCAGGGCGGGGCGGTGCCCCAGATCCAATGCCAGCTGGGTTTCGCTCATTGCGGCGGATGTCCCTGATAAAGCGGGCTGGCCAGATAGCGCCCCAGCGCGAACCGCACCAGCACGCCCACCACCGCCGCCACCGGCACCGCCAGCAGCAGCCCGACGAAGCCGAACAGCGCGGCGCCCGCCAGCAGGGCGAACATGATCCACACCGGATGCAGGCCCACCTTGTCGCCCACCAGCTTGGGGGTCAGGAAATTGCCTTCGGCCAACTGCCCGACGACGAACACGCCCGCCACCATGGCCGGCAGATGCCAGTCGGTGCCCTGGGCCAAGGCCAGCCCCATGCCGGTGACGAAGCCGGTGATACTGCCCAGATAGGGAATGAACGACAGCATGCCAGAGGCCATGCCGATCACCAGCCCCAAATCCAGCCCCACCAGCGACAGGCCGACGCCGTAGATCAGCCCCAGGCACAGGCACACCGTGGCCTGACCACGGATGAAGCCCGACAGCGTGCGGTTGATCTCGCGCATCTGGTCGCGAATGGTGTCGGCCTGATGGCGCGGCAGCCAGCTGTCCACCTTGCCCACCATCTTGTCCCAGTCGCGCAGCAGATAAAAGGTGACCACGGGCGTGATGAACACCAGCGACAGCACGTTGAACACCGCCAGCGAGCCGGTCAGCACGCCGCGCACCGCCCCCAGCGCCCACGAAACCGCCGTGCCGGCGTACTCGCCCGCCGACGAGCGCAGCTTTTCGATGTCGCCCGGCGACAGCCGCCGTTTGGCTTCGGCCAACAGCGGGCGCAGCCGCTCGTTCAGGGTGTCCATGTAGCCCGGCACCTTGTGGGCGAAGGCCAGCACCTGATCCTCGACGATGGGCACCAGGATGATCAACCCCAGCACCGCCACCAGGAAGAAGCTGGCGGTGATGACGCTGGTGGCGGCCAGCCGCGACAGGCCCGAGCGTTCCAGGCGGTCGGCCAGCGGATCAAGGAAATAGGCCACCGCCATGCCGGCCACGAACGGCAGCAGCATGCCGCGCAGCAGGTAAAGCGCCAACATGGCGACGGCAAAGCCGATCAGCCAGAAACGGTAGCGTTGCGCCGAAGTCATTGTTCCCCCTCACCCCTTACGGATCACCGGCCGGCACCTTGCGGCTGGCAACCATCAAATAGCCCGCCGCCGAGGCGACCGTCGTCGCGGCGACCACGACGACGAAGGCGTCGACCACGGCGGGCCTCCCCCAGCCGAAGCCCAAATGGGCCAGGACCAACGCCGCCAGCATCAGTTGCGCCGCCGTGTTGATCTTGGAAATGAACAGCGGCGCGCCGCTGAACCTGCCCGCCAGGACGTAGACAACGGCATAAAGCACGATGACCACGTCGCGCAAGACCACCAGCACCACCAGCCACACCGGCACCTGGTCCAGCCAGGCCAGGGTGACGTAGACCGACACCAGCAACGCCTTGTCGGCCAAGGGATCCAGCCATGTGCCCAGCCGCGAGCGGGCGTTGGCCAGCCGGGCGATGGCGCCATCCACCGCATCGGTGACGCCGGCGCCGACGAACAGCCAGAAGGCCGCGCCATAGAGTCCCAGCGTCACCAGCCACACGGTCACGGGCACCGAGAAAAGTCGCAGGATGGTCAGCGCGTTCGGAACGTGCCTGATCACCCGCGCCCTCCACGCTTACCGGCGGCCCCCGGCCAGCCGCATGACCCAATAGCCGTCCCCCCAATCCAGCTTGAGGCCGGCATTGGTCATGGCCGCCGTCACCTGTTCCTGATCGCCGACCGTATGCAGCGTCAGCGCCGCTTCGGCCTTGGACAGGCTGACCAGTTCCCAGCGGCGCACCTGCGCCACCCGGCCCAGGCGGTCGCGCACCGCCAGCCATTCCTCGATGCCGGACAGCGGCACCAGGGCCGACAGGGTGCCGGTGCGATCGAACTGCAGCAGGTTGGGCTGCTTGAACACGGTGTCGATGCCGCGATCGATGTCGCGCACGGCGCGGGCCATCACGGCGTCCAGGCTCTCGCCTTCGTTCATCGGATAGGAAATCGAGTCGAACGGCCGCGGCGCACCGGGGCTGCCGATCAGGCTGACGTCCAGCGCCTTGCCGGTGGCGTTCAGCCCGGCCACCGCCACCATCACGTCCGAGGTGCGCCAGCGCGCGCCGAGGTTCTGCATGGCGTCGGGGTTGCCGGCCAGGGCCTGCTCGGGGGTGATGGTCTGCACGTCGGCCAGCTCGCCGGTGGGCACCACCACCGGCACCAGGCCGCCGCCGCCCAGGCCGGACCACGCCGCGCGCCAGGGGTTGGGGTCGTCCCACAGCACCGGGCGGCCCCCCTGCGGCTTGAACACCGGCGCCACCACCAGCACGCGGTTGCGCGCCTCGGCATAGGCGATCCCGGCGCCCTGCAGCAATTTACGCACCGCCGCCGGGTTGAAGCGGACGCTGAGGGTGGCGATGTAGCGGGTGGACGAGCTGCGTTCGCTGTCCACGCTGAAGTCGCGCACGTATTGGGTGCCGTCGGCCTTGGGCAGGCGGGCATGGTCGGCCGGCTGGGTCAGGCGTTCCAGCAGCAGCCGGAAGGCGCGGTTCTGGCCCTCGGCAATGGCCTGGTCCTTGGCGGTCTGGGTGTTGGCGGCCGACACGTCGACGTCGATGCCGCGCACGGTGAAGGCGTCACCCACGGACTGCGCCCCGGCGGGGGCGGCGGCGCCTGCGGCCAGCCACAGCACCGACAGCAGCCACAGCGCGCGGAAGAAGCGGAGAGAAGGCATTGAAAACCGTCCGGGTTGGAGTATCTTCGGCCCGCCCGGGACTCTGATTTCCGGGGTCCGACAAGACCGGGCAACCATATCACACGCTAGCCGACGAGGAAGACCATTCCCGCCCCCACCGAAAAGCAGGGCCTGACCTACCGCGATGCCGGTGTCGACATAGACGCCGGCGAGGCTTTGGTCGAGGCCATCAAGCCGCTCGCCAAGTCCACCGCCCGATCCGGCGGCGCCGCCGGCCTGGGAGGCTTCGGCGCATTGTTCGACCCCAAGGCCGCCGGCTTCAAGGACCCGATCCTGGTCGCCACCACCGACGGCGTCGGCACCAAGCTGAAAGTCGCCATCGAGGCGGGCAAGCACGACACCGTGGGCATCGATCTGGTGGCCATGTGCGTCAACGACCTGGTGGTGCAGGGCGCCGAGCCGCTGTTCTTCCTGGACTACTTCGCCACGGGCAAGCTGGACGTCAAGGCCGGCACCGCCATCGTCGCCGGTATCGCCGAGGGCTGTCGCCAGGCGGGTTGCGCCCTGGTGGGCGGCGAAACCGCCGAAATGCCCGGCATGTATGCCAAGGGTGACTACGATCTCGCCGGATTTTCCGTCGGCGCCGCCGAACGCGACCAGCTGCTGCCGGCCGGCGACGTCAAGCCGGGCGACGTGCTGCTGGGCCTGGCGTCCTCGGGCGTGCATTCCAACGGCTATTCGCTGGTGCGCCGCATCGTCGAGCGCGGCGGCCTGTCCTATGACGCCCCCGCCCCCTTCGCCGCCGGCAAGGCGCTGGGCGAGGCGCTGCTGGAGCCGACCCGCATCTACGTCAAGTCCACCCTGGCGGCCATCCGCGCCGGCACGGTGAAGGCCATGGCCCACATCACCGGCGGCGGCCTGATCGAGAACGTGCCGCGCGTGCTGCCCGACAACGTGGTGGCGCAGATCGACGGCACCGCCTGGGCCATGCCCGAGG
>DATGXU010000362.1:0-2116 GCA_035298685.1 Magnetospirillum sp.
GTGTTGACCCCCCATGACGGCGAGTTCGCCCGCCTGTTCGGCAAGACCGACGGCAGCCGGCTGGAACGGGCGCGGCAGGCGGCGGGGCGGGCGGGGGCGGTGGTCCTGCTCAAGGGGGCCGACACCGTGATCGCCCATCCCGACGGGCGCGCCGTCATCAACACCAACGCGCCGCCATGGCTGGCCACCGCCGGGTCGGGCGACGTGCTGGCGGGGCTGATCGGCGGCCTGCTGGCGGCGGGCATGGATGCCTTTGATGCCGCCGCCTGCGGCGCCTGGCTGCACGGCGCCGCCGCCAACGCTTTCGGCCCCGGCCTGATCGCCGAGGACCTGTCCGAGGCATTGCCGCGGGTTCTATCCGTACTGAGTTCTTAGGTATGGGGAAACTTTATCCGTCCGACAGGCTTGCCCCGGTTTGCGCGACCGGCGATTGTTCCCCACATCCTTTGGAGAGGCCCTCATGGATGAAGGACGTGAGACAATCAGCATGACCCAAGCCGTCGGATCTTCGCTTATCGCCCGCATCAAGGGCCTTGCCAAACTTTGGCGGGACGTGGCCGGCGCCGCCAAGGGCGGCGAGACGTTGAGCTTTTCCCCCGATCTGCCCGACGACGATCTGGAACGGCTGCGCCGCCAGATGGTCGCCTGTCTGGAAGGGCGTGGCGGCGAGGTGTCGGCCCGCGCCCGTGCCGCCGCCCTGGGGCGGGAATACCTGTCGCTGTCGCCCGAGGGGCGCAAGCGGTTCCTGGGCCTGATGGCGGGCACCTTCGGTCCCGACCGCGCTCGCGTGGACGCGGCGACCCAATGCCTGCTGGCGGCGGGCGACGACGAAGCCGCCCGTGTGAAGGCCGAGGAATCCTTGCGCGCGGCGCTCGAGCCGCCCTTCACCCGCCTGCTGACCCAGTTCAACGCCCTGCCCGAGGGCGTCAAGTTCCTGGTCGACCTGCGCGCCGAGCTGATGGGCATGACCAAGGGCGACGCGCGGCTGACCGCGCTGGAAAAGGAACTCAAGAACCTGCTGTCGGCATGGTTCGACGTGGGCTTCCTGGAGTTGCAGCGCATCACCTGGCGCTCGCCGGCCTGCGTGCTGGAAAAGATCATGGCCTACGAGGCGGTGCACGCCATCCAGGGCTGGGGCGACCTCAAGAACCGCCTGGATTCCGACCGCCGCCTGTACGCCTTCTTCCATCCGCGCATGCCGGAAGAACCGCTGATCTTCGTCGAGGTGGCGCTGGTCAAGGGCATCGCCGGCAACGTGCACGAATTGCTGGACCCCCACGCGCCGGTGGGCGATCCCGAGTTGGCCGACACCGCCATCTTCTATTCCATCAACAACGCCCAGCGCGGCCTGGACGGCATCAGCTTCGGCAACTTCCTGATCAAGCGGGTGGTCGAGGAGCTGTCGCGCGAATTCAAGAAGCTGAAGACCTTCGCCACCCTGTCGCCGCTGCCCGGGTTCCGCCCGTGGCTGGCGGACAAGCTGGCGCGCGGCGAACCCAACCTGCTGACCCCGGCCGAGCATCGCCAGCTGACCCAGCTGTCCAACGGCCAGGGCGCCAAGGGCAGCTTGAAGGCGCTGGTGGAAGACGGCGCCTGGGCCGACGACGCGCAGATCGCGGAAACCCTGCGGGTGCCGCTGACCCGGCTGGCGGCCCGCTATGTGGCGCAGGAAAAGCGGGGCGGGGGCGCGCGTGCGCTTGACCCGGTCGCCCATTTCCACCTGTCCAACGGTGCCCGCATCGAGCGCCTGAACTGGCTGGCTGACACCAGCGCCAAGGGTATGGGCCAGTCGCTGGGCCTGATGATCAACTACCTCTACAAGCTGGACGAGATCGAAGGCAATCACGAGGCCTATTCCGCCACCGGCAAGGTGGCGGTGTCGTCCGACATCAAGGGGTTGTTGAAGGTGTAAGGGGCAGAAGCCCCCCCCCTCGCATGGACGAGAGGGGGGGCTTCCTCAGCATCAGCCCTGGCGGATTTCCCGCACGAACCTGTCGACCTGATGGTTCAACTGGGTCGAGTTGCCGGCCAGGGCGGCGGCCGAGCCCAGCACGGCGCGAGCGGCGTTGCCGGTTTCGAAGGCGGCGGCCGACACGCGGGCGATGGTGCCGGTCAC
>DATGXU010000363.1:0-1768 GCA_035298685.1 Magnetospirillum sp.
GCTTCACCACCGCTGACCAGCGTTTCGCCTTCAACTCCGCGACCGGCGTGCTGCGGTTCGATGCCGACGGTTCGGGCACCGGGGCGGCGCCGGTCACCATCGCCGTTCTCCAGGGCGTGTCGTCGCTGTCGGCATCCAGCATCGTGCTGACGGCGTCGTAAGGACGGGTAGGCCGGGGCGGCACTGGCGGCCGCCCCGGTTGCCTCGATCAGGCGAGTTGAATCCCGCCGCGTTTCGGTGCACAACCCCAAGGGGAAAGGCATCCGCGCGGGGAGAGTGAAACATGGCGGGCATCGGCCGCGACCGGCTGGTCCGATGGTCGGCGGCCCTGTTGGCGGGTTACGCGGCACTGCTGGCCGTATGCTACGCCCAGGGCGTCTGGTTCGTGAACGGCGACGGTTATCGCGAAACCGATTTCGTCAACGTGTGGGCCGCCGGTTGGCTGGCGTTGCAAGGCGACGCCGCCGCAGTCTACGACTGGGGCATTCACCGGCAGGCGGAAGTGGTGGCGCTGGGCCACGATTTCACCGGCTATTTCGGTTGGCACTATCCCCCCATGCTGCTGCTGGCGGCGGCGCCGCTGGCGATGCTTCCCTATCTGGCCGCCTGGCTGAGCTGGAGCGCGCTGACCGCCGCCTTCCTGATCTGGGTGCTGCGGCGGATCGAACCCGACAACGCCGTGGTGCTGCCGCTGATGGCGGCGCCGGCCACCTTGTGGTGTGTGGTGACCGGACAAAACGGCTTTCTGACCGCCGGGCTGATCGGCGCCACCTTGGCGTTTCTCGATCGCCGGCCGGTGCTGGCCGGGATTTTCCTGGGGCTGCTGACCTACAAGCCGCAATTCGGGGTGTTGTTCCCGCTGGCGCTGCTGGCCGGGGGGCACTGGCGGGCGATCGCGTCGGCCACGGTCACCGCGCTGCTGTTGGCGTCGGCATCGGCGCTGGTGTTCGGGCTCGACACCTGGGCGGCCTTCGTGCAGTCCGCCACCGCCACCGTGGACGGCGTTCTGCGCGCCGGCGCGCCCGGCTGGGCCAAGCTGCAATCGGTGTATGCGCTGCTGTTCGTGTGGACGGGCAGCGAGCTTTGGGCCTGGGGCGGCCAGATCGCCACCGTGGTGATGCTTGCCGCCCTGGTGGCGTGGGCGTTCCGCGCGCCCATGCCCCACGGCGTGCGGGCGGCCATGCTGGCCGCGGCGGCGGCCATGGCGACGCCTTACGCCTATGTCTACGACCTGACCATTCTGACGGTTGCCGCCGCCTTCCTGGCGCAGGACGGGCTGCGACACGGCTTTTTGCCCGGCGAACGGCCGGCGCTGGCCTGCGGCCTGGTGCTGCCGGCGCTGTTCGGGGCGTTGGGCAGCGCCGCCGGATTGTCGGCCGCCGCCCTTGTGCTGGCGATGTCGTTGCGCCGCGCCCTCAGACCGCCCCGAATTCCGGTGGTGGTGTCCTGACGGCGGTGGTCAGGGCTGATCCAGGCGGAATTCGATGCGGCGGTTGCGGGCCAGCGCGGCCTCGCTGTCGTCGGTGGTGATGGGCTGGAATTCGCCGAAGCCCGCCGCCGCCACGTGCTGCGGCGGCACGCCGGCGGCGATCAGCGCCTTGACCACGGTGATCGCGCGCATGGTCGACAATTCCCAGTTCGACGGAAAGCGGGCATTGGCGATGGGGCGCTTGTCGGTGTGGCCGCTGACCCGCAGCACCCAGTTGATATCCGGCGGAAATTCGCTGCGCACGGCGTTCAGCGTCTCGGCCAGCCGGCGCACTTCCTC
>DATGXU010000364.1:0-32128 GCA_035298685.1 Magnetospirillum sp.
GACCCCGAAAGCCCCCATCACCAAGCGCCATTCGCCCAACCACGACATCCGCCGCACCGGTCCGGTGGACATGCTGGTGCTGCACTATACCGGCATGCGCAGCGCGGCCGAGGCGCTGGACCGGCTGGTGGACCCCCAGGCCCAGGTGTCGGCCCATTACGTGGTGGACGAAGACGGCAGCATCCACGCGCTAGTGCCGGAAAGCCGGCGCGCCTGGCATGCGGGGCGGTCGTGGTGGCGGGGCGAAAGCGACTGCAATTCGCGCTCGATCGGCATCGAGATCGTCAATCCGGGGCACGAATTCGGCTACCGCCCGTTTCCCGGCCCGCAAATCGAGGCGGTGATCCGGCTGTGCCTGGGGGTGCTGTCGCGCCATTCCATCAGCCCGCGCAACGTGGTCGGCCATTCCGACATCGCCCCCACCCGCAAGCAGGACCCGGGCGAGCTGTTCCCGTGGGCGCAGTTGAAGTCTTACGGCATCGGCCTGTGGCCGTTCAGCGGCAGCGAACGGGCCGAGCTGCCGCAGGAAACGGTGTTGGCCATGCTGAACAGTTACGGCTATGACGTCAGCGAACCGGCCGCCGCCATCGCCGCGTTCCAGCGCCATTTCCGCCCGGACCTGGTGGACGGCGTCGCCGACGCGGAAACCGCCGGCCGGCTGGAACGGCTGCTGATCGCTGCGTCCTGAGGCGGTGGGCGTCAGCTCAGCCGCTTGATGACGAAGGTGTAGACCCCACCCTCGTCCATCCATTCCACCAGCTCGTTGCCGGTCTGGCGGCAGAACGCGTCCATATCCTTGACCGCGCCGGGATCGGTGGCGATCACCTGCAGCAGGTCGCCGACGGCCAAGGTCTTCAGGGCTTTCTTGGTGCGCAGGATGGGCAGCGGGCAGTTGAGCCCCGTGACGTCAAGGACTTCCATCTGTCCGCCTATTCGTGTTCCGCCTCGGGGCCGGCATCCACGTCGATGGGCACGCCCGGCTGCAGTTTCGACGTGCGGATGGCCAGCGAGCTTTTGACGTGGCTGATGTTGGGGGCCGCCGTCAGCTTGGTGGTCAGGAACCGCTGATAATCGTCCCAGTCATGGGCGACGATCTTCAGCAGGAAGTCGGTTTCGCCCGCCAGCATGTGGCACTCGCGGACTTCGGGCCAGCCCAGCACCAGGTCTTCGAAGGCGCGCAGATCGGCCTCGGCCTGGCTGTTCAGCCCCACATGGGCGAACACGGTGACGTTGAAGGCCAGCGCGTGCGGCTCGATATCGGCGTGGTAGCCCTTGATGTACCCGGCTTCCTCGAGCGCGCGCACGCGGCGCAGGCAAGGCGGCGCCGAGATGCCGGCGCGGCGCGCCAACTCGACGTTGGTCATGCGACCGTCGGCTTGCAGATCCGCCAGGATTCGGCGGTCGATGCGGTCGAGCTTGACCCGCTGCATTTAAGTAACTCCAAACGGAAAGCGTTTCACGAAATTATATTACCGCGCCCCGCGTGTCCCGCCAAGCGCCTGATTGCCCCGCACGCACGCATGCCCCCCCTGCGCATGCGTGCAACTCGGCTTTTCGCGCTGGCGTTGCCAGGGGGCCACAGGGCGAAGACCTGATGGCGCAACGGCGCCCAGGCCGGGCGCTTGCCGAGCGCCATTGGGCGCCGCCCCACTCCCTGGGGCCGCCTAATGATATTGCGCAGGCCCACCGGCCAATCCCGCCGCGTGCCGTCCGTTGCGAGTGCAATCATTTCAACGGCGCCGCCGACCGGTCGATTCGGCGGCAAATATCGTCTTACCCCACAGGACTGCGCACCACCTTGTAATCATTCCACCTTGCCCGCCGCCCCTGGGCAGACTAGATTGCCCACCATATCCATTCACACCACCCAACATTTCCAAAGGGAGCCCGAAGGATGACCGACGTGATCAATCCCGTGAGCCTGGTGACTCAGACCGCTCCGGATTTCACTGCCCCGGCCGTGATGCCGAACAACGAGATCAACCCGGCCTTCAACCTGAAGTCCTATCTGGCCGGCTCTTACGGACTGGTGTTCTTCTATCCGCTGGACTTCACCTTCGTGTGCCCGTCGGAAATCCTGGCCCACGACCACCGCCTGGCCGCCTTCGCCGAAAAGGGCGTCAAGGTCGTCGCCGTGTCGGTGGATTCGCACTTCACCCACCTGGCCTGGAAGAACACCGCCGTCGACAAGGGCGGCCTGGGCAACGTCCAGTTCCCCATGGTGGCCGACCTGACCAAGTCGATCGCCAAGTCCTACGGCGTGCTGATCAACGACGCCGTCGCCCTGCGCGGCACCTTCCTGATCGACAAGAACGGCGTGGTGCAGTCGGCCCACGTCAACAACCTGCCGCTGGGCCGCAATGTGGACGAGGCCCTGCGCCTGGTCGACGCCCTGCAGTTCCACGAGGAACACGGCGAGGTTTGCCCGGCCGGTTGGCAGAAGGGCAAGGCCGGCATGCAGGCCAGCCCGGAAGGCGTGGCCAAGTACCTGGCCAGCCACGGCAAGGATCTGTAAGGCATCCGTGCCTTAAGGATGTGTTTCGGGGGGAGGGCGCCGGGGCAACCCGCGCCCTCTCTTGCCATTCGAGCATAGGCATGCTTGCGCCGCCGGCACCCCCGACCTATTTTGTCCTACCACTTTCGCCGGGGAACGCCATGGCCACCCACCACACCAAAGTTCTCATCCTCGGGTCCGGACCGGCCGGCTGCACCGCCGCCATCTACGCCGCCCGTGCCAACCTGTCGCCGCTGCTGGTCGCCGGCCTGCAGCCGGGCGGCCAGCTGACCATCACCACCGACGTCGAGAATTTCCCCGGCTTCGCCGAGGCGATCCAGGGTCCGTGGCTGATGGAGCAGATGCAGAAGCAGGCCGAGCACGTGGGTGCCCAGTTCCTGTACGACACCATCACCGAGGTGGACCTGTCCAAGCGGCCGTTCGTCGCCAAGGGCGATTCCGGCGACACCTACGTGGGCGACACCCTGGTCATCTGCACCGGCGCCACCGCGCGCTGGCTGGGCATCGAATCTGAACGCAAGTTCCAGGGCTTCGGCGTTTCCGCCTGCGCCACCTGCGACGGCTTCTTCTTCCGCAACAAGGAAGTGGTGGTGGTGGGCGGCGGTAATTCGGCGGTCGAGGAAGCCATCTATCTGGCCGGCATCGCCGCCAAGGTCACCCTGGTGCACCGCCGCGATTCGCTGCGCGCCGAAAAGATCGCCCAGGACCGGATGTTCGCCAATCCCAAGATCGCCGTGCGCTGGGACAGCGCCATCGACGAGATCCTGGGCGGCGACAACCCGCCCGGCGTCACCGGCGTGCGCCTGAAGAACACCAAGACCGGCGAATTGTCGGAACTGGCCTGCGACGGTGTGTTCATCGCCATCGGCCACAGCCCCAACACCGAGCTGTTCAAGGGCGCGGTGACCGTGGACGACGAAGGCTACATCGTCACCACGCCCGGCTCGACCACCACCAACATCCCCGGCGTGTTCGCCGCCGGCGACGTGCAGGACAAGACCTATCGCCAGGCGGTCACCGCCGCCGGAACCGGCTGCATGGCGGCGCTGGAGGCCGAACGCTTCCTCGCCATCCATGGACATACGCAAGAAGTTCCGGCAGAGTAAGGTCCGAACAAAAATAACGGCCCGGCGTCATGGGACGCCGGAGCCGGACTTGGGGGAAGGAGCCCGTCTAGGGACATGGATTGGGACAAGCTCAGGGTATTCCACGCCGTTGCCGAGGCGGGGAGTTTCACCCACGCGGGCGAAGTGCTGAACCTGAGCCAGTCGGCGGTCAGCCGCCAGATCAGTGCCTTGGAAGAGAGCCTGAACCTGCCGCTGTTCCACCGCCATGCCCGCGGTCTGATCCTGACCGAACAGGGCGAGCTGCTCTACAAGACCGCGCGCGAGATCTTTTCCAAGCTGGCCATGACCGAGGCGCTGCTGACCGAAAGTCGCGAGCGCCCGCAAGGCCCGTTGAAGATCACCACCACGGTGGCGTTCGGCTCGCTGTGGCTGACCCCGCGCATCAAGGATTTCCTCGACCTCTACCCCGAGATCGACGTCACCATGGTGCTGTATGACGGCGAACTGGACCTGGCCATGCGCGAGGCCGATGTGGCCATCCGCATGATGCCGCCGCGTCAGCCCGACCTGATCCAGCGCCACCTGCTGACCATGCACTACAACGTCTACGCGGCGCCCGAATACCTGAAACGCTTCGGCATGCCCAAGACGCCCGAGGATTTGGACAACCACCGCATCGTCGTCTATGGCGACGACGCCCGCGTGTCGCCGCCGGTGGCCAACGTCAACTGGCTGCTGGAAGCCGGCGCCAGCCCGTCGCGGCCGCGCAAGCCGGTGCTCGAGGTCAACAACATCTACGGCATCTACCGCGCGGTGAAGTCCGGCCTGGGCGTCGCCGCCCTGCCCGACTACATGACCACCGAGGCCGACAACCTTGTGCACATCCTGCCCGAACTGAAGGGCCCCAAGCTGGACACCTACTTCGTCTATCCCGAGGAACTGCGCCATTCCAAGCGCATTACGGTGTTCCGCGACTTCCTGCTGCACAAGATTCAAGAATCTCTCTAAAAATAACGGCGCATCGCCAAGCATTGCCGCGACGAACACCCAAGGCGAGCGGAGCAAATCCAGCATCTCCGCCGCCCGCGCGCCCGTTATGCAACCTCCCCCTCATTTACAATTTTGTTATGCACGCGCTGCATGCCCCGGCCGCGCTTTTTCACATGGTTGCCGGAGCGTCTGTGCCGTACATAGTTCCCCGCGAGGCCGCATGCGTGCAGCCACGAAGAGTTCCGGCAGGGCCCGCCCTGCCATTCTCCCGGGTGTGACACCCGGATTTTCGGGTCCTCGGACCCTACGTCTCCTAGACGTGAAGCCTCCCTGTTTGACTTAGGCCCCGGCTAACCCCGGGGCCTCTTCTTTTCTGCGGCTTTCAGCGGATCGGCGCGTGTGGCATCGGCGTGCGAACGGCGCTCCATGTGGCATAGGTGTGGCAAAAACCAACGGCCCGCAGCCGTTCGCGTGCGTCCGTCTGACCGAATGCGGAGAGGCGCATCCAGTTAGCTAACTGGACGCGCCACCGTGGGCCACTGGATTTTCGCGCCTGGAATATCGAGGATTTCTGGCCCCTGAGATGGGGGCGAACTGACTAGGGCCTCGAAATGCACCCATGGCGGTTGCGACGAAGGGAGGCGCCCTCAGACTTCAGCCTCCCCATCCCATCCCAACGGCACCCTGAACCCTGCGGCGTTCTTGTGCCCGCCTCCGCCGTACTTCTTCGCGATCTCGGACACATCGAAGTCGCCAACCGACCGCAAGCTGAAGGTGCGCCCTGAAGGGAGGTCGTAGTAGATGCCCGCGAACGGAGGGGCGATCCCGTCCATGCTCCTCTGGCACAGCAGGTTGCCCGCATCGGATGCGAGGGTGAATGGCAGGTTGGCGACGGGCACGCGATAGCCGCCGATGGTCATGACGCGGGCGCTGGCTGACAGCAGTTCACCAACGTCCTTATGAAGCTTGCGCTCGATGGCCGCGCCCTCAATCAGGATTGTGGTCGGGTCGCGTTCGATCTCGGCGGCCAACCGGTCCCATTGGCCGAAGTCGAATGGGTGGCTGAACAGGCACGCGATGATTTCCCGCGTGTTTGGCAGGGCAAACCGCCACAGGTCACGGTCTTGGACGTGTTGGAGAAGGCGGGGTGTCTCCTTGCCGGGATGAAAGTGCTCCCATGCCAGCACCGCGCCCGATTTCTCCATGTCGATGCAAACAAACACGGGAATGGCGATATTGGGACCATTCCCCAGGCCGTCCAGTTCCTCGGCGGCGGTCTTGTGGTGGTCCAGCCCGGTGATGCTGGCCGCGCTCTGGCACATGGCCTCCATCACCGGGCGCTTGTAGCTAAAATCGACAAGGATCACGTCGCGCCCGGTCACGTTGGGCGGTGGTACCCCGTAAACGCCCGGATGGAATTCCACGCCATCGCCAAGCGCCTTCCAGACGGCCCAAGCCGCTCCCGAAGCCATCGGCGCAGCCCCGGTGGTAGATGCAGAGTGCTTTCATCGTGCGGCCCCTCATGGGAGACGCCCGGCCCCAGGTCAGAAGCCGGGCTATTCTATCATTCCCCGAAGATGGCCCGGTCGATCCGGGCGAAATCGAGGTAACGGGCGCGAAGGGCGCTGGCCGTCTCCTGGTCGCCGATGTCGGCCAGGGTGGTCAGGCAGTCCTCCAGGGTGATGGCCTGGAAGCCGGTCACTTCCGGGTCAGCGGAAACGAGGTGCCGCCGGTATGCGCGCACAGCGGAAGCGCAGTTGGTGTTCTGCGCCGGATGGATCACCACGAACCGGCCCTGCCCGTACAGGCCGTTGTCCACCATGACGCGACTGAGCAGGTGTTCCCGCCAAAGCTGCTGAAGGGGCACTTCGCGGAGGGCCTGGGCGGTCGGGTCGGTGAACACCTGCGCCGTGGTCGAAAGCTCGTCGTACCGGGGCTTGATCTGCGCCACCGGCTCCATCATGGTTTCCGAATATTTGACCTCGATGGCGACAAAGCCGCTCTCGCCTGTGGTGGTGACGACGGGCACGAACACGTCGAAGGCCGAATGGTCGGCGGTGAAGGCCGGATCGCCTCGCCCCGGCGAATGCTCGAACCAGATACCCTCCACCCGATCCACGTAATCGGGGAACAGGGCCCGGAAGAAGGCGTTGGCCTTGTCCGGGTCGAGCTTGAGGGTGCCGAACAGGTTGAAGGCGAGCGGTTGGCTGGACAGCAGGTTGGTCCACAAACGCTCTTGGTCGATGATCGCGCCCACCTCGCGGTAGACCACCTCCCTGCGGGCCAGATTGGCGATCTCGGGGGAGAGGAAGTTGGCTCCGGCCCTGGCGCTGGCAGTGTTGATGCGGCTCCCCAGCTTGCGGCGCTTGCCGTCCGGGCTGCGGTGGGCGCCGATGGGCAATCCGGCGTCGGCCCGCCAGAGGGATTGCAGCAGCCGCGCCGCTGCCTTGAAGCGGGTGTCGGTGGTTTCGTTGACCTTGTGGGCTTTGAGGACGGCCTCGGGAATGACGGGGATGCGGTTGATGCGCATAGTCCTTGCTCCTGACAGGATTGCTGTCAGGTAGGTTCGGCGGCACCGGCTCGAAATTCACAGGATAGCCTCCAGCGAATTCCGTGAATGGCTTTTTCGACGTATCCTCCATAGAGAATGAGGCTCGTCAGATGGATAGGTTACGCCCGGATCAACGCAGCGCACTGATGGCACGGGTGCGTCAGAAGCGAACGAAGCCCGAAATGGCGGTACGAAGCCTGCTCCACCGCAAGGGTTACCGCTTCCTCGTTAACACAAAGGCGCTACCAGGCTCCCCCGACGTTGTCTTTACCAGACGGAAAAAAGCAATATTCGTTCACGGTTGCTTTTGGCACCAGCATCCGGATTGCCGATTGGCAACTCTCCCAAGCTCGCGTACAACCTTTTGGTTGGCGAAATTCGAGCGGAACCGCCACAGGGATGAAGCTGCTACACGTTCTTTGGTTGCCCGAGGGTGGGAGGTCCTGATTGTCTGGGAGTGTCAGACCAGGCAAGAAGATGAACTTGAAAAAACTCTCATAGAATTTCTCGGGCCAACAAAAGTGGGGAAATGTAGTGACAGAACCTAGGCGCTTTACATTTACGGTTGATTCTGCGCTTCTCCGTGAACTGGGTGAGCGCCTGGTCGGCAAGCCACATATTGCTCTTGCTGAACTCATCAAGAATTCCTACGACGCTGACGCAAGTATCTGCGAAATCACGTTTTCTGATGATTCCATTGAGATCGTCGATAACGGACACGGAATGACGCTGGATGAGTTCCGCCGATATTGGATGCGTGTCGGAACTACACACAAGCAGAGCCAGGAAGTATCAAGGATTTACGAGCGACCGCTCACAGGGTCTAAAGGGGTCGGGCGTCTGGCTGTTCAATTTTTGGCAAGCCAGGTTCGGATTGAGACCACCGCCGAAGGTGCGGACTCCCGCTTGATTGTCGATGTTGATTGGGATCAAGCGGTTCAACATGAGCTGCTGACCCAAGCTGAAGCTGTATATCGGGAAAGTAGGGGGGCGGGCACTTATGCAGCCGATGCGCCCCACGGCTTCAGGATCAAGCTCACTGGCCTTCAGCAGGAATGGGGCGAGGACGAACTTCGTTCCCTAGCCAAGGAAGTCTGGGCCTTGCGTCCGCCATTTGCCATGGTCGGCGAGGGCGCCTGGGGCGATGACGCCACGAATTTCCATGTGAATTTGGAGACCCCGGACCCAGAACTTCTTGAGGCATTTGAGGAGCAGTCAACTGCACTTCTTGAACAGTGGATCGCTCGCATTGAGGGTAGGGTTCATAATGGCCGACAAACAAATAGACAGCACGTTACGATAACGTTCGCGGATGGATCTGTTGCCAGAGATTCTTTTAGAATAGACAACTGCAGAATACACAATGCTCAATGGGAGATTCGCGTATTCAAGTTGTCCGGACGCCTATCTGACGATGTTCGAGTCCAGGAGGCGCGTGATTACCTGGGACAGTTTGGCGGCGTTCATGTCTACGATGGCGCGTTCCGCCTTCCATATTACGGCATTGAGCAGGATTGGCTCGGGATAGAATTCGACCACTCGCATCGGAGGGTTCGCTCCCGTCTGCTTCCCCCTGAATATCACGCGGAGCGGGCGCTGAACGATCTCCCGACTCAGGGACGAATTTTAGGGGTTGTGAAGGTCAATACCAATCTCGAACAGCGCCATTCACCTCAACAGGAACGTCGGCGGGGCGATCACCTAAAAATCCAGGTTTCGCGCGACAGGCTTGTTTCAAACCAAGCTTATGAGCAACTGGTATCCGCAGTGCGCTCCTCTATAGATTATTATGCCGTAGAGTCGAAGCGGCGCCGTCTTGAAATGACACGCAGGGAGCGCCCCTCCGGCACGAGCCGCGAGAGCGCAGAACGAGTTCGAGATGTGCTAAGCGCCCACGCCTCGGCAATGCCGCATGAGGTCTACAAGGACATTGAGGCGAAGGTCGGGGAGTTTCTCGATACGTCTCGACGGGAGCAAGCATATCGGGACGCGCTGGCCGCTATGCTCGGCCCTCTTGCGACCGCAGGGATGTCCGCCCTGGCCGTCGAGCATGAGACACGGCGAGAACTCAGCGTTCTTGAGGGGCTTGCGGATCGCCTTACCAGTCTTCCGCATCAGGACGAAGACGCCGCCGAGGTTGCTAGCGAAATTCGTGAATGGATATCGAGGTTCCGCGCTTTACGGCGGGTGTTCGAGCCAATGATGAACGAGGAGGATCGCGAAGCGATCCGCCCGTTGCGCGTGCTCCCTGTGATCCGACAGGTGCGCTCTGCACTGGAGCCGTTCCTTGATGGTATCGAGTTTCAAATAGCTATACCTCGTGATCATCGCCTCCCTGCTGGCACGTATGCGGAATGGGCTGGGCTGTTCCAGAACGCAACAACTAACGCGCTCAACGCCATGGTGGGTAGGCGTCGGTGCATAATCAAGGTATCGGGAGGTTGCGGCCCTGGTCGGAAACACTGGGTCCGCGTTTCTGACACTGGCTCCGGCATTGATTTGGAACGGGCTGAGCAATTTTTTGAGCCGTTCCGACGCGAAGGGATGATCGAAGCCCAAAGGCAGGCCATGGGCCTTGGTGGCCAGGGCCTTGGATTGACGATCGTCCGGATGATTGCTGAGGCTCGCGGTTGCCGAGTAGGCTTTGTGCCTCCAGATGATGGATTCGCAACCACATTTGAGCTCTCATGGACGGGAAGCAATGAACAGCAAGGCTGAAGCGGCGCCATTGAAGGTGTTTGTCCTCGATGACAAGAAGGATACTGAAGCAGAGGTGGCGCGGCGCATTGATGCTGCGGCCAAGGAAGCAAATGTCTCCATCACCATTGTGCGAGCAGACGGGAAGAATCAAGAAGAGCTTCTACGTGCCCTGGAGGCCGTAGACCCGGAGGACTACAATCCCGATAAATGGATTGAGTCTTTGGCGCCATACAGTGACATTGACATTTTGTTTGTCGATTGGCGATTGCGTAAGCTGCAGAATCACCCATGGCTTACGGGCGATGATGTTGCTCTTTCTCTTAGGCTGTTTGCTGGCGTACCCTCGACCGTCGTCATAAACAGATTCTTTGATGCTGATTTTGACCTGAGCCTCCACCAAGAAGCCGGTTGCCAGGCGGATGTATATCTGAATCAAAAGCAACTGAGTCGTACTGGCCTGTGGGTGGCCCCGCCAGCAGGCGTCGAAGCAAAAGGCCGCAATCCTTTTCGTCCTTGGGCCTGGCCGGTTTTACCGGATTTGGTCCATGATGTTCGCTTGTGTCGTGAAGATTTAGATCGAATCGACCTAGACGAAAAAATTCTCCCCTACTTCGGGTTCACGGAGAGCCGCTGCAAGAGCCTCACTCGCGCGGCATTGGGCTGCCTGGACCCGTTAGAGAGGTTCCCCGAGCAGGCAACGTTCCTCGATTTCTTGCGCCACGGCTGCGTGAGCGCGCCGCGCGAACTCAGGGAGCAGCTAATAGCAAATATCGGGCAGCCTGGCACCCGCCGGGCGGCAATCAACCTGCTTGCCTCCGAGGTTCGCCATTGGCTATTTCGAATGGTGCTTGGTCCTCAGGATGTGTTGATCGATCCTCCTCACTTGGCGGAAAGGATGCCTTGGGTGTTGGGGGGAGATCTGGCGGACAAGGAATCCTGGAACGAGACAATATGCTTTGATGCTGTCCGGGGAATTAAGCCTGAGGCTGCCCGTCACGCCTTCGAGAAACAGCATTGGCTTTCTCGCCCATCGCTTTGGCTGGATGCCATTCAATCTGATGCTGATGTGATGGCGCTGTACAGCGATAACTACATTGCTCCAGAAGAGGCGCATGTTTTTCTGGAGGATATTTCATCCTTTGAATTGGAGGATAATGCGGAGGACTTCTTGTCTGACTATTCGTCCGTCTGGGCGAAGCGTCATGTTCGACTTGACTCAGTAGATGGGGATGATCCTGTCTACGCGCCAAAAAGCAGAATTGCCTAAATGTCAGCCGAAGCACGTAGAGAAGCTAAGCGCTTCAAAAGCCTTGTTGAAGCCCTATTTAACGAGGGCATCAAATACATGCAAACCAAGGAGGGGGCTGCTTATGGGTCTATCAATGCAAATTGGTTTGCCAGTAGGGATGAACTTGTTAGCTCAATGCGTCCAGACACAGGGAACTTCGGAAACAAGCTTGTTCCGCTAGCCCCTCCTAAAGACCTGGGTCCGAAGGCCATAGTAGCGATGTGGTGTAAATGGACCTTCGATGCTGATTATGCATGCGAAATTCAGGTTATGATACACCGGGAAAAAAATCAGGCTTATGGATTTCGGATTGATAAACCAAACCCAAGGGGCGATCTCCGTCACGGATATTGGCACGTCCAGTTCACGCGGGAGTTCCAGGGGGGAGGCGCCTTTACAAAGGCGACGGGAATAGACTGGATATCCACGTCTACGCCAGCTTTTCCAATTGCGTTGGATAAAGATGGCGGCCTCCTGCCTAAAGACGCCGCCATTTATGCCACCATTTCTCTTTATGGCGGGACTTACCCCCAGGATCTTTCAGACACACTTAAATCCATGACTGGCAGTGAGTCTCTAAAATCAATTGTCCTGGGAACTACCGCCGCCTAATTCTTTCATTATTGATAGGCCGATTACCTCTCCAAGTCGAGGGGGAACAGCATTTCCAATCATTTGCCCGATCACTTTCATATGAACAGGCTTCCCTGGCGCAACAAAGACAAAATCCGGGGGAAATGTTTGTAGAAGTGCTGCCTCTCGGAGGGAAAGGGCGCGATGCTGTTCAGGATGCCCAAAGCGCCCGTTTCCAAAGCCGTAGCACTGACCAGTGATAGTCGGAGCCGGCTCATCCCAGCGCATCCTTCCGTAAACACTTGGATACGTACGTCCACTCTTCTTGGTATGGCACGTTGCACGCAGGTCCTCCGGCCAGTCGCGCCAAGTTCCTCCAGGGCGAGAAGCCTTAATTCGCTTCAAGTTAGTCTCGGAAAGAGAGCTCGCGACATGGATTGGATCCTTCGGATCCGTCCCGCCAGCGGCAATTTTTGGCAACCCGCCAATCACGTCGATCACCTTGGGGGCCAAGGCGCCATCCTGTTCTTCGGGTAGCGATGGCTTTCCGTGGCGCGATGCAATCAGGACGAGGCGCTTCCGACGTTGAGGAACGCCAACCCTGGTGCAGTCAATGACCTTCCAAGCAGGTTGGTAACCATTGGATTTAAGGCTAATCAGAAAATCTGAAAAAACCTCATGGCGCTCAAGCTTCCACACGTTCTCCATTGTGACAATATCCGGCTTTACCTCTTTGACAAGGCGGGCAAATGACGCCAGAAGCCCCCAGCGCTCGTCGTCCTCATTCAGGCGACCGCTTGTATAAGTAGAAAAAGGCTGACACGGGGCGCAGCCGGCAAGGATTGTCCAGTCTGCCCCCTTTAGGGCATCCTTGAGTTTCTTCGCCTTAAGCTTGCGAACATCGCCATGCAGAAAACGGCTTCCCGTGTTTTCCTCGTAAGGAAACGAACAGGCAGGATCTGCATCTACCCCGAGAACGACCTCGATTCCCGCCTTTTGAAGGCCAACGGTCAGCCCTCCGGCCCCGCAGAATAGGTCGATGCAGCGAACGACAGGCTGGCGCAAGGTAGTCATGTTATGCGAACGGACCCATGATACTCAATGGCGCGGAGGTTATTTCGATACCTGTCTCGATGCAAGAAGCCTGCTTCAAAGCGACATTCGCGATGTCAGAACCAGCGTCGGTCTGATGCTTGATTTGGCCTAATCACTGGTTTGCGCGCGGGTCAGCCCTGCCGAGGAGTTTCCTTTGGCGGCAATCCCTCCCATATGGGCCGCAGGATTTCGCCCGGATCGATCTCCAATATGCGGCAGAACACCGTGTACTCGTACACGTCCAGTCGTCGTTGCATCCGCTCAATGCGGCTGATGAACGATTGATCTTCCCCATAGGCATTCGCCAAGTCCCATTGGGTCATGCCGATCTCCTTCCGACGCTCGATGAGGCGTCGGATGATCTCTCGGTATGGCTCGTCGAACAGAGACTTGCGCGGCTTTGGCATTGCCCTCGGATTGTCCGAGGGAGGAATTGCATAGTGCAAAACTCCCTATTGACCGCTCCTAGGCCCCTGCCTATCGTCCTGCGCAACGGGCGGTAGAATGCGAGCTTCCGGCCATGCCCCTGCCTGAACGGCAAGTGCCAATCCGGCCAGCTTGCCGATAACCACCCGGAACAGTTCTGTGGTGCTTGGTGTGCGCCAGCGGCAGGGGGAAGCGATGTTCGTATTCAACAGGGGTATCAGCCAGCACTTCGTCCAACGCCTCAATGCTGAGTACGAGCGTGGCGGGTGGTGGCGCGCGCTTGCGTCCGACCGCGACCTTTTCGTCGCCATTCGAGACGGCTACCTGAACGTCTATTGGAACGGAAACAGCCTGCTGAAGTTGAGCCTCGACGGTGACAGACTGGCGGGCGAGGTCCATTACAAGTACCTGCTGCGCCCGGATGGGGCGAAGCCCTATGTCCCTGTCGAGAACGGCATGGCGCACATTCCCGATGTGGCGAACTTGTTCCAAGCCGATCTGTCGGATGTTCCCGCCCTAAAGCGAGCGGCGGCCCCTTTTGCCGGCGATGAAAAGGCCGGCGTTCATCGGATCGTGCTCAGCAACCCCAACGTTTTGGATGTGGAGATCGCGTTCAGCGTCGGCCCCACCGGAGAGGATGGGCCATTGGCCCGCCGCATCGACTTTGCAGCCTGGCGCCCGACCTCCCAGGGTGCCGAGGTCGTGTTCTATGAAGCCAAGCAGTTCTCGAATGCCGAACTGAGGGCGTCCGGCGATGCGCCGGCCCCGGTGGTGGGACAGATAAATGGCTACCAAGAGCTCTTGGCCCGCCATCGAACCGAAGTGGAACGGTCCTACCGGACGGTGTGCGGCAACCTTGTCGCCCTCCTCGGTGTGCACGACCGATATGCTGGCGCGCAGGACCAGATGCGGCAGCTCGCCACCAATGACGTGCCACTGAAGGTGGATGAGGCGGTTCGCCTGGTGGTGTTTGGCTTCGATAGCGACCAGCGTGATGGTGCGGCGTGGAAGCCCCACCGCGAGAAGCTGGAAAAGGCCCTGCCCGGCCGGGTGCTTCTCAAAGGCGAGCCCAAGGGCTTCACCAAGGGTATTTCTGCCAACTCCTAACGCCCCGTTCGCCGGGTGTTGCGTGGCGACCACACCCGGCGACGAAATTCCCGTCCCTGTAAATTCAAACCGCCCTTGATTGAAGATAGAGGGTGACAAGCAGGGAGCCCGCGCGTGCCCGATATCCGTCTGACCATTCATCGCGCCGCCAACGAGATCGGCGGCAACTGCATCGAGTTGTCCACCGCTGACGGCCACCGGATTATCCTTGATGCCGGCCGACCGCTGGATGCCCCGGAGGGCGTAACGGACGGTTTGGTGCCGACGACGTTGGACACTACCCGCCCGGTCGATGGCGTCCTCCTGTCCCATCCGCATCAGGATCATTACGGTCTGCTGGGGGACCTTCCCGCCCATTGGCCGGTGTTCTGTGGAAACGCCTGCGAAAAGCTGGTGCGGCTTACGGCCGGCATCTTCGGCTCAGCACCGCCGCAGCCTTTCACTGCCTGGCAGGGGAATATCCCGTTCTCGGTCGGCCCGTTCACCGTCACGCCATTCCTGACCGACCACAGCGCCTTCGATGCCTACATGCTGCTGATCGAGGCGCATGGAAAGCGTCTGCTCTACTCCGGCGATTTCCGGCTTCACGGGCGCAAGGGTGCGCTGGTCCGGGCCATGATGGATCGGCCGCCGGCCGATCTCGATGCCTTGGTGATGGAAGGGACCAATCTCGGCAGTGACAAACCCTGTTCGTCGGAGATCGATCTGGAAGCCCGCTTCGCCGATCTGTTCCGGGCGACAGCCGGGCGGGTATTCGTCGCGTGGTCAGCGCAGAACATCGACCGCGTTGTAACGCTGTATCGTGCTTGCCTGCGCACCGGCCGAACCTTGGTGGTCGATCTCTACACCGCCGAGGTTCTCGACATGCTGGCGGCCTTTGGGCGCCTGCCCCGGCCGGGATGGCGGAACCTGAAGGTAGTGGTCACCAGCGCCTTCGCCCGGATGTACCGTAAGACGGGGCGCGAGGCCTTCGTCTCCCGCATGGCAAAGTTCGGCATTGCTGCCGACAAGCTGGCGCAGACGCCTTCGGATTGGGTGGTGATGGTGCGCCCGTCGCTGATCCGCGACTACGAAGCCAAGGGTGTTGTGCCGATGCCCCAGGATGCCTGGTCGTGGTCGATGTGGCACGGTTACCTGAAGAATGAGGATGGTCAAAAGGTGCAAGCTTGGTTCGAGAGTGGGCGGTGCCCAGCGAACCATATCCACACCAGCGGCCATGCCTCCCCCGATGACCTGCGGCGCTTCGCTGCCGCCGTCGCTCCGCGCGTCCTCATTCCGGTCCATGGTGTCGCCTGGGACACGGAGGGGGCGGGTTTCCCTCAGATGACCCGTTTGGCCGACGGCCAACCCTTGGCGCTGTGAGTGCTCCGATGCTGAGAAATGAGCATATCCGTTACACAAAGGCTGCCCGGTTCTATTGGCGCTACATCCGCAGCAAGTCGCGCTGGGAACCCCGCCACGTATACATGCGGCGTTTCTTGCAGCCTCTGACGGTGGTTCGTCGGGAGATGGGGGCGTTGTGGTGGTGGCCGCCTCGGTCAGCCAACCCCGAGAAGCTGGAACTTTGCCGCAGAGTCACGGCGGTCATGCGGACGGAGTGGGAGTCTCAGGGTACATAGGGGGACACGATGGTCGGCCATTAACGGTGTAATGTCCTCAGCAACTCGCCGACAGGGATGGGCTGGAAGGGGAGCGGTGACTATCAGCAAAGGCGTAGAAAAATCGGACGCAACAAAAAGGTCACTCCCTGATGCGCCCTATGCTCGCGTTAGTGCCATCAGCTACGCGCAACAAGTTAGACCTCAATCGGAACCTGAGGAGTCGCTGAGATGGCGGGCGTTAAAACTTCGCTGCCGCCGCTAATAGGTGAAAATTCAATGGGGGCTGCCGTCCGGCTCATGTACGATTTCCCGCATAGAGCGAGGCGTGGCTTGCGGGCAGCTTCTCGCGAGCCCTCTGTCTCCTCTAGGCCAAAATGGGGGAAGATGATGAGCAAGCACAATGCACCCTTAAGAGAAATATATGTTCCTAAGAACACTCAGATTACAATTGACCAGAATACGAAGATAGAGCCTATCATTGAGCGGTTTGTTATGGAGGACAATGCCACGCTTAACATTGACCCTAGCCGAGGGCTCAATGTGGTCGTGCGTACAATTATCTCAATCGGCAACACGTGCACCATCAATGCCAATGGGACGCCGGGCACAGATATTACAACTATTCCCCCGGAGCCCCCGCAGGCGGGATATGGCAACGGCGGCTACAGCGGTGGCGACGGCGCCAATGGAGGGGATGGTGGCGACGCACCGAGGGTCACTATCCATGGCGGCATCCTATCGTCATTCGGCAGCCTCATCGTCAACATGCGTGGTGGGCGGGGCGGTAATGCCGGTGCAGGCGGCCATGGCGGCAGAGGCGGCGACGCAACAGCGTTCCCACCTCAGCGTGGGGGCGATGGTGGCCATGGCGGTCATGGCGGTGTGGGGGGGCGAGGAGGCAACGGTGGAATTTTCCAGATGCAGGTGCATCCTTCCCAAACCATTATTGATCTAGTTCTGAGCAGCAAGGCCACTCTCCATCCCATCCTGACGACATTGGATGAGATGACGCAGGTTCGCCTTTTGCTGCAATCCGGCAGCACTCTGAACTTTGACCCCCATGTTGACTGGGGTGAAGGTGGCAAAGGGGGCGCTAATGGCGAGGGTGGCTATGGCGGAGGAGGAAGAGGTGCGTCGAGAGGTGGCGATCGAGGCGGCCACTGGGAGGACTACCGCCCTGGCCAGCATGGTAACAAAGGCCAAGCCACCATCACTTCAATTTAATCAAATGAGGGGCCCCGGCTAAGCGATTTGGCCGGGGCTTTCTTTTGTACTTTGGTTCGCCACCCTGCCTTGCGACTGCCGGATGCGAACGCGGCCAACCATGAAAATGTTGCCCACATGGAACTGAACGTCTATTGGCGGGTTCGACACCTTGATGCAGGGCACCTTTGCGGGCCGAGCCACTATGCCCGTTTACGCCGATCTTGCGCTTTCGGGGCAGCGAGCTGAGGCGGCATGGAAGGAGAGCCCCTTCCTGTCCGCAACAAACCGGAGAAGCTATTCCGAGCAGTAGTCCGCTAACGGAAAACAACTCTGGTCCCAGGAACATCCATCTTGGGCGCAAAGGCGCCCCAAATCGCCACCTAACATCCATCTACCCTGGGCGGGAGCGGACACGGTGGCACGTGCCGGAGAGTATTCCAGTTACGAGACTGGACGCAGAAGGACGAGCAACTGGAAGCAGCCCACGCCATTGCTGGAACATTTCTTTAAAATCAAAGAGCTAGAGACTGCCTACAGGTCCGCAAGTGACTGAAGGTCACCGGCGCGGCTGACGGCGATAATGGGGGTCCGCCTGCACAGTGTACCGTCCCTCGGGCAAATCGAACTCCGCAGCAATCTGGTTGATAAACTCATGGCGGTGCAGCCGTCGGTCGGCGTAGATGACAAACCGCTGATTGCCCGGCCAATACACCACCCGTCCCCGTGGGAATTCCTCATATTCGTGCCATGCCGGGGCGGTCGGCAAACCACGGGCCTTCAGCCCTGCCGCCCCCAGCCGCGACAGTCCGTCCCAGAACTCCGCATGGCCGGTGGGGTGGGTCAGGCAGTCGCCATAGGGCTCGGCGGCGTCGATGGAGGTCTTGTCGGCCAGTAGTGTCGAGACGCCATCAGCGTCCCGGACAAACCAGAAGATACCTACACAGGGAACGGGCATGGGGCCTCATGCTGCAACGGTGGCGGGCGCCGCCAACCCGGTCAGGATACTGGCTGCCTGACTGGCCTTGGCGGCGGCAGTGAAGATGGCCCGGCTGTCGTTCTCCAGCACCTTGAGCCAGCTTTCAATATAGCAGGCATGGTCTGGACGTGGCTCGGGCTCAATGCCGAGTTCGGCACACAGGAAGGCCGCCCCCAATTCGGCAACCAATTCTTCGGCGGCATATGCTTCGCTGCCGAAGCGGTTGCGGAGGTCACGCGCACAACGGCTTTCGTGGCCCGTCCAGTGCAACAGTTCGTGAAAGGTCGTCCCGTAATAGGCTTCGGGGTTCCGGAACGCGCCGGGCGGCGGAAGATGTATCTCGTCCCGACTTGGAATGTAGCAGGCGCGGGGGCCGCCGTGGTGAATGAGGGCACCGCTCGCCTTTACAAGTGCCTCGGCTGCTGCGTGACGTTGAATGTCCGGCAGCGGTGGCGTGGGCCGGAGCTCGTACCCATCGACCTGGGCTGCGTTGAAAACGAAGCCGGCACGGGCGAATAAGCGCACCTGGGGCCGGGCTTCGCCCTCAGCGTCATCTTCACCGTGGGCCTTGCCCTCGAACGGTTTGTAGAAAACGGTAAGGGTGCCGGCCTCACCCTTCCGCACCTGGGCACCGGCCGATGCCCACTGCCGGTAAGTTGCCCATTCCGCCGTCCCGAAGCCGCCGGCCTGCTGACTCGCCCACAGCATCAATACATTGATCCCCCGGTAGCCGTAGCGGCCCACCGGATTATGGGGAATGGTCACCGAGGCACCCCGACAAAGGCGCGGGTTCCACGGCATGCGGTATTCTCCTGCGCCCGCTTCGATGGCGGCAACGATCTGGTCGGTGACCCGCTGGTGAATGTCGCGCTCAGCTTCGAGCATGGCGCTCCCTCCTCATCGACTGATGGGGGGGCTTCGAGGCATGCCCTCCGGAATTTACAAGCGTCCAAACCCGTTGGTTTTCGGGGGGTATATCGGCCGACGTTCGGGGTGAAATGAGGCTACCGCAACACGGAGGCTCTCATGGAAAGCAATTTCTTTCCCCTCTCGACATTCCAGCACAGTGCGTCCATTGCCGCCCTGGTCAAGGGCGTCGGTACGCTGGCCAACGAACGCCTTTATCAGGCTCAAGGCGAACGGAAAATCTACGAGACCAATTTCGCAAGGCTGCAGCAGGCATGGCGGGTGAAGGACTTCGTCCGTGATCCGTTCCAGAGGGCGTTCCGGCCCTATACCTGCGCGGTGCCCGCCGCCGATGGTGCCGAAGATGGCGTTGACCAGATGCCCATCCCGAAATCTCCCTGCCTCCTCGGCTCGGACGTCTGCTCAGGGACGGCGCTCCGTTGCCCCAAGCTGGCGATAAATGAAACGGCGCAATTAACGACAAAGGCCGTCCATCGGCTGGGAACGGTAAGACAGCCCTCGTTCATAGTCGATGAGGCGCAGATGGTGGAGGCCATGCCGGTCTTCGAAGCAATCGTTGACGCCTTCACGACTTCATCCGGCAATCCCTACACCAGCATAGCAGCCGGCTATGCTGAAGCGTCCCGCTCAATGGCGGTGCGCATTCTCCGGACGCCATGGCGGACCTTCTCCCGTCATTTCCCACAGTCGCTGATTTGAGGCGCGGCCATGGCAGCGGAAACCTTTCCGACAAACCCGGCGGCCACCCGAACTGTCTCCGGGCCACAGGCGGCCAACATGATGGATGGTACTTCGTACCTGAATGCCCAATACGGCGTAGTCTTCGATACCCACGTCGTCGTTGCCCATGAATTGGCGGGCGTCGTCGATCACAACGATGCGTCACAAAGGGTGTGGTTGCTGCTTCATCGATTGCAGAAGTGGTTTCGGCGAAGGAATGCAGATGCGTTCTATGTCTATGTCCATGAAAACAGCCGAGATAAAGGGTTTCACACCCATCTGCTGCTTCACGCTGGAGCGTGGTGGCCGGAACTGAAGGCGTGGCTGCCGGAAGCTGTGTCCCGGCTATGGGGTGGTCCATTGCCCAAGGGGATGCTCCACATAAAGCACCGCAACCAGGCCAAGCTGGAGCATCGGATTGCCCTGCAATGGATTTGGGTGCGTTATCTGTTGAAGGGAGTGGCGTCGAGCCTTGCCGTTGTGTGCCCCGACAGTGGCGAGATAAAGCCCGTCCATCAGGTGCTTCGCCTGCGTCTGCGTGCTGGAGGTGAGGTGCGTTGTCGGAAGCGGGTTGGCGTGTCGTCCAACATCGGACGGAGCGCCAGGGAGCGTTCGGGATATGTGTCCCTGTTCGCTGCCGGCCAAGATGACCGCCTGTTCTCGGGCGATGAATTCCGCCGATTCGAGGAGCGGCGGCGGCAGGAGGAAGTGAACAGGTTCCTAGGGGTATTAAGTGATTAGGGGAGATGGAGGGAGAGCATCCAGGCCGCCATTGGAGGGATTTCCTCGCGGCATCTCTCAGGGGGGTATCTGATATAGTCTCCCAGGGAACAGTATTACAGCCGTTCAAAATGAAGGAGGCCGGTGGATTGCCCCGGCCCCCATTTCCATCAGGCGGCAGGCAGACTGGAAAGCCAGCGTTCCGCCTCCACACGCGGGATCAGCGTTCGACGCCCGCATTTGGATGCCTTCAACCGCCCTGCCTTTAGTTCGGCGTACAGCGCGGTACGGCCAATGCTGAAGGCAGAGCAGAAGTCCTCGACCGAAAAGGCGATCTTGTTATCGTTGGCGGTGGTTCCGTTAACCTGCATGGTGCGCTCCTTCGTGCGTGTTTGCCGATGCAGGAACCCTAGGCCAGGAACTAAACCGGATATCCCCCTCAGACCGACAGGTTCTTGACCTTTTCACCCTCCCAAAACGCCCGCCAGACGCCAAAATACTCTTCAGCCTGTTCCACGATGAAACCGTATTTTTCACCAATCCTCTCGAAGGCAGCCACCTGGGTGTCCTCAGACTGCAGGCCATCCACTTGATAGTCACCGATCACTTCGACAGCGAAGCTGGCATCTGTCCCTCGCCGGCCACGGTGCTTGCCCTTGAGATCCATAAGGACTTCATAGGTAAAGAGTATTCTTGGCCAGTCCCTATGAAAATCGCTGAACGGCGAGCCTCGACCATTTGTTGGGATGCCGAAAACCGCGTCACGAACAGGCTTGGCCGTCTCTTGCGTTTCATTGAGTTCCAGCAATTTATTTGTGACCCATATAAAGTATTCTGAGATCTGCGACGGTATAGGAAACTTATTGGTCAAAGCCCTCTTGAGGGCGAACCACGCGAACATTGCGTTGCCCGTGAGTTCAAAGGCACTAACGGCCGTTGAAAGTTCAAAGTCGTAATCGAACCCTTCTTCCAAGTCAGCCACTTCCACCTCCATTGGACACGACCATGCTGAGACTCAAGGGTTCTCAGGCATGTCCCTGGAGGGTCCGGCCAAACGGCTGATAGTGCGAAACTCCCTATTCGCTGTCGCCGCTCCATGCTATGCCACGCATTACGGTTGTGTGGATGTGGAGGAGTTTCAATGAGGGCAGTACGTGCAGCTTTGCTGGGGGCGCTGGTAATCCTGGTGGGACACTCCGCCGATGCTCAGGCTCAAGGCAAACCTCCGGTGGCGTTTGTGGAAGGGAGCCCGACCTGCGCCCAGTTGACGGACATCTATGATCGGGTGCATGCGCTCTCGAAGAACAAGGGGCCGTTCGACGAAATGACCTTCAAGCTGTTTGGCGCATATGCGCGGATGGCGGGGTACGTCGCCGGCTACGCCAGCCGCGTTCAAATCGAAAAGGGCTCCGTCGCGCCCATCAAATCGTCGGAAGAGGCGATGGAACTCTTCTACAATGGTTGCTCACGCACCCCCGATGCCACGCTTCATCAGACCGTGGTGGCCTTCTTTGCGGACACCATGAACGCCTCCACCGGAAGCGCGGTGAAAGCCCAGGCGGCGGGCGGCGAAGAGCTTCCCAAGTGCAGCGACAGCCGCGTTGCGGCACAAGTCCGCCAAGTGGTGGAACAGGAGCTCCGCAAGGCCGGGGCAAGTCTTACCCACGAGACGGTTCGCCCGGTCATAGATGCCACCAGTGCATTGAAGGAGGGCTCGTCCGAAGACGCGCTGGGCTTCCGTAAGGGCATCGCGGAGCCGATGGGGAAAGATTTCCCTACGCTCACAGATCCCCGTCTGTTCCGGGTATGCGAGGCACGCACCGATGGGCATCTGACCGAGAAGGAAAAAGCCGACAGCTATGCCATGCAAAAGCGGATCGGAATCAATGTCCCCAACCGCCTCATGGTCCTACTTGTCCAGAACCCGAGGAGCCCACGCGAATACGGTGGGTTCGTCTCCGGTTATCTCGGCAACAAATGGGCAGACTTCGGCACCGATTTCATTCGGGGGCTGAAGTAAGGCTGTCCGGGCAGCGGCGCAGGCCTCCTTGGGCCTGCGTTCATCCTGCCGAAGCCTTCATTGGGATAACATTGTTCCTGGGCTTATGGAGGTCTCCGACGAGAGTTGCCCATTTCTCCAGGGCCTTTCTCCGCTGTTCCAGGCGGTCGTGCAGGTTATAAACCCGCACGATTCCTTGGGGCAGATGACCGATGACCATTTCCGCCGTCTCATCGTCCACCCCCAGCCGGGACAGGCCGGTTCGCACAGTGCGGCGCATGTCATGCAGGGTGAAGGGCGGGCGCTTGTCCATGGCTTCCCGCAGGCGGCGCAAGGTGGAAGCGGCGCCATTGAAGGGCTTATCGTCGTTCCGGCCTCGCAGGACATAGCCGGTGGCGCCCTCGGACCATCGCGCTTTGAGGATGTCCACAACCGGTTTGGACAAAGGCACAGCATGGTCGATGCCGGTCTTGTAGCGTGCGGCCGGGATGGTCCAAAGGGACTGCTCCAAGTCCATCTCTTCCCAGGTCATCAACCGCACCTCGTCCCGGCGTTGGCCGGTCAGCAGCAGCAGGCGAATCAGGTCGCGGGATAGGACGCCAAGGTTCTCCGAGGCTTCCCATACCTCCTTGATTTCTGCATCGCTGAGGGTGCGGCGGCGGGCCTGCTCCTTGGCGGCGCCGAAGTTGCGCATGTCCTTCTTGCGGATGGAGGGAACGCCATCGACATAGCCCTTCTGCTCGCACCAGCGAAGCAAGGCCATCATTTCCGAGAACACACGGTTGGCCTGCACGGGCAGGCCCTTGGCCGTGACGGCGCCCACCACCTCGACCACATCAGCCCGGCGGATGTTCCGGATCAGCCGGCGGCCGGCGACCGGCTCGATGTGGGTGCTGAACATCCCTTGCTTCAGCTTGCGCGTGGTGTCGCGCAGGCTCGGGCCAACCGTCTCGATGTACTCGGAGTGGGCGTTGGCCAGGGTCAACGACAGAGCGCGGGTGCGGGCATCGACCGCCTCGGCGGTAATGCCGTCGCGAGCTGCGGACAGGTACTCACCGGCCCGCTTGCGGGCGTCGGCCAGTGAGACGGTCGGATAGGCTCCGAGGGTGTGGAACTCACGCCGTCCGCCCACCGTCATCCGCACTGCCCAGGTCTTTTCACCTCGGGGCGACAAACGCAGGATGAGGCCCCGGCAGCCGCCATCGGCGACGTCCTTCCATCCGCTCTGCTCGCGGGCGGGCTTGAGGGTCTTGACGACATAATCGGTGAGCGGCTTGGCGACCTTGGGCATGGGCAAACCTGGGAAAGCGCGTGTGGCAACCGTGTGGCATAAGGCCCCGCTTCGCCACGAACACGACAGCGCAAAGGCGAACGACGACCTTCCCAATCTTCGCTTAAATGCCGTGTTATATCAACACATTGTACAGTTCGCGGACGTTCGCTGATGTCTTCGGCTGTCGCGCCCTCAAACGGGAGAGTCTGTCTCCTAGACGTGAAGCCTCCCTGTTTGACTTAGCCCCGGTGAAAGCCGGGGCTTCTTTTTTATCAATGGGTTAGCGGGTGTTAGCGGTCGCTACCGTCGTGCGCCAACCGCTGACTTGCACCTAAGGTGCGGTCACGTCAGTGGAGCGCGGAGCTGATGCCGCTCAACGCCAGTTGAGCGTTGACCACATAAACAATCAGAAAGACCAACATGGAAACATTCACATTGAAGACAACGGAGATCAGGAGCTTATTGGGCAAAATCAACCATCGGCTTAGATGTTTAGTCCCGGCATTTGATGGTGCGGATTAAGCCTGAACCGCTCCGGTTCGGTTTCCCAGATTTTGCAGATGTATTCGTACGGGGTAAGCCCCCGCAGGGTCTTGAGGCGGCGCGCAAAATTGTATGCGCTGACGAAGTTTTCGAGGTGCGCTTCGAGCTGCTGGTGGCTGTCGTAGTGGTATCGTTTGACGGTAGCTTCCTTGATGGTGCGATTCATGCGCTCCACCTGCCCATTGGTCCACGGATGCTTGATCTTGGTCAGCCGATGTTCGATGCCGTTCTCGCGGCAGCGCATGTCGAACATGTGAGTCATGTACCGCGCCGTGTGACCGTCGGCGTAACGTGGCGGAAAGGTGAATTGGATGCCGTTGTCGGTCAGCACCGTGTGGATCTTGTAGGGAACGGCAGCGATCAGGGTGTACAGGCAATCGTCCAACGGCAGCAACGTATGGCGGCGGAAAGCCACGATGATGGCTTCCTCCTTGATGGTAAGGACCGTGGATTTGGCATCCTTCGGTCCCGTCGGCAGATCGCTGACGGACCGCCGCTTCTTCCACTTGGCAACCGTTTTGGGGTTGATCCCGTAACGCTTAGCAAGGGCCCTCAGGCTCTCTTGACTATTTTGTATTGCTCGACGGATTGCCTCTGTCGTCGTGGCGCTGCCGTGTAGAACCTGGCCCATAGTGCCTCCTTCCACTCCGTGGACAAGAATGCACCATCAAATGCCGGGACTAAACAAGCGGCCAGTCCCAGCGTTGCCGCCACGCCCAGGTGCTGTGGCTGCAGAACTGTTCCTGCCAGCAGTGGCGTATCGCCCACACCAATTGCTTCGCCCGCCCGCCGCACATGGGCGCCCGGCGCGGCCAGAGGCAGAATCACCGCGCCGTCCTTTTCTACGGCATCCTCCTGCATGATGACCGTATCAAGCCCTTCAGGCAGGGATGCGCCCGTAAAGATGCGATAGGCATGGCCTTGTTTGACGGGTTCGCCCCGTGGATGCCCGGCAGGGATGCGGCCACCAATGGGCAACGGCCCTCCAGTCAGCTCGGCGGCATGCACGGCCCATCCGTCCATGGCCGAATTGTCCGTTGGCGGCACGTTCAGGGTTGAGATCTGGTCCGTCGCAAGAATCCGCCCCAATGCCTGTTCCAGCGACAGGGTTTCGGACTCGCACACGGGGGCGAAAGTCGTCGCCAGGGTGGCCAGGGCATCATCCAGCCGCATGAAACTATCAATGCCGGACATGAAATCAGCAACCATTCGCGCGTTTGGTGAAAGAAGAAGAGGTGGGCAAGTGAAGCGCGACGTCCTTAACGCGCACAAGGTGCGGGAACGCGTGATCAAGGGTTCACCACACTACTTTCATGGGCCGCCAATAAAAGGCCGTCAAGTTGGTGGAGTGGTGGCACCATCAGTCCTTTCGGCAGTGGACCTATGGGGAAGGGATCCACGGCGCTAGGGTCGCCCCTCTGACCAAGGGCAGGAGGAAGCAAAATGCCACAGGATCGGGCAAGCCGTCTTAGCGCCTACCTACGGCAACTCGGTGGCCGGGACCCACACGTGGGAGCCGCCGCCTATTATGCATCCGTCGATCAGGTCGCGGCGGTCTCCCCCACCGTGGCGGACGCGATCGTCGAGGAGCTGCGGGCGCAGCGCTCGAACCTTAAGCTGATAGCCAGCGAAAACTACTGCTCGCTGGCGACCCAACTGGCGCAAGGCAATCTTCTCACCGACAAGTACGCGGAAGGCGTCGCCGGCAAGCGGTTCTATGCCGGGTGCGACAATGTTGACGCCGTCGAGCGCGAAGCCTGCGACCTGGCGCGCCAGCTTTTCCAGGCCGACCATGCCTATGTCCAACCTCATTCCGGCGTCGATGCGAACCTGACCGCGTTGTTCGCCATCCTATTTGCCAAGGTTCGAGCGCCATTCCTCGATCGACTGGCTGCCAGGCGTCCGGAAGATGTCAGCCGCGAGGATTGGCTTCGGCTGGGGCAGGAAATGGGGCGTCAGCGTCTTCTGGGCATGGATTACTATTCGGGGGGCCACCTCACCCATGGCTATCGCCTGAACGCTGTCAGCCATGTGCTGGACTGCTACTCCTACACGGTCGATCCAGAAACGCACCGGCTGGACATGAATGCGCTTTGGCGGCAGGTCAGGGAAATCCGCCCCTTGATCCTTCTTGCCGGATATAGTGCCTATCCTCGCCGGATCGATTTCGCCGCATTGCGTCAGATGGCCGATGAAGTCGGGGCCGTCCTGTGGGTGGACATGGCCCATTTCGCCGGCCTGGTGGCAGGTGGCGTTTTCCAGGGCGACTACGATCCGGTCACCCACGCCGATATCGTGACCACCACCACGCACAAGACGCTGCGGGGGCCACGAGGCGGATTGGTGCTCTGCCGGCAGCCATACGCGGAATGGGTCGACAAGGGATGTCCGACCAACCTCGGCGGTCCGCTGCCCCATGTCATGGCGGCCAAGGCCGTGGCCTTCCGCGAAGCCCTGCGGCCCGAGTTCCGTGACTATGCTCATCAGGTGGTCAACAATTCGCGTGCATTGGCGGAAGAGTGCCTGGCACGAAAGCTGCCTGTACTGACTGGGGGCTCGGACAATCATCTGGTGCTGGTGGACGTCTGGAAGTCCTTCGGCCTTACCGGCAGGCAAGCGGAATCCGCCTTGCGGTCGTGCGGCTTGACCGTCAACCGGAATGCTCTACCCTTCGATCCTCAGGGGGCTTGGTTCACGAGCGGGCTCAGGCTTGGTACGGCAGCCGCCGCCACGCTCGGCATGGGGACCCAAGAGATGCGGGAAATCGCGGACGTCGTATCGCTGGTTCTGGCCAACGCGCGGCCCGCCGAGGGTGCCGAGGGGGCAAGCCGAGGAAAGGTCATGGTCGATTCCCGAGTGGCGGAGCAGGCTCGCAACAGGGTGGGCTCGTTGTTGGCGCGGCATCCGTTGTATCCTGAGATCGACTTGGACATCCTTTCGGGAGGACTGCCCACGTGAGTTCGTCTGTCACAGCACTGGGCCAAATCTTTGCGCGGCGCGCCTTCGGTCAATGGAACCACCGGGGATACGGGTGGAAGCCGGATGATCTGGACGCCCGTTCACAGACGGCTGCCCTTGGATCCAACGGGTAAGCGGAGGAGCCGTGGATATTCCACTGCATATCCGCAAGGACGGGAGTCTGACCTTTCAGGATCAGCTCTACAGGCAGATCCGTGACGGCATCTTAAGCGGACGGATTCCTCGGGGTTTCAAGCTCCCTTCGTCGCGCGATCTGGCGCACGATCTCTCCATATCCAGGAACACGGTTACTCTCGCCTTCGCTTGGCTGATCAACGAAGGGTATCTGGAAAGCCGCACCGGCGCTGGCACTTTTGTCTCGAGGATACTTCCCGAAGAAGCGCTGGGGATCACGCACGAGACGACAGGCGGAGCGCTGGCCGGGGGGGCTGGGCGCGACAACGTGCGGCCCCCGATTCTCTTCCGGTCACCCGCACCTGCGATGATCGACCGCAGCAAGCCGCGCCCCTCGATCGACTTCTGGTATGGCCGGCTCGACCACAGACATTTTCCGTTGAAGATATGGCGGCGACTGGTGATGGAGAATCTGTCCCGCGCCGGGCCCAACCTTTCCGACTACGCCAATCCTGCCGGTAATCCAGAACTCCGCGCCGCCATCGCCGAACATCTGGGGGCGACCCGGGGGATGAGAGTGACGGCGGAGCGGATCATCATCACTGCCGGAGCCCAGGAAGGGGTGAACCTGCTGGCGAGATTGCTGGTGGGCCCGGGGACAAGGGTGGCGGTCGAGGATCCTGGATACCAGGCCGCGGCGACCGTTCTCCAAAGCCACGGAGCTGAATTGTGCCCGATCCAAGTGGACGAAGGTGGGCTGGACGTGGAGGAGCTTGGCGCACTCAGCGGCGTGTCGCTACTTCATGTTACCCCGTCCCATCAATTTCCATCGGGCGCGACCATGCCATTGGAGAGACGTGTGGCCCTGCTGGGCTGGGCCCGTCTGGCCGGCGCGTACATCATCGAAGACGATTATGACAGCGATTTCCGCTACGACGGGCCGCCGCTGGCGTCATTGGCCGGCTTGGATGGGAACGACCGGGTCATTTACCTTGGCACCTTCTCGAAATCGGTAGGAGCCGGGCTTCGGCTCGGCTATCTGGTCTTGCCGCCCGAATTGGTCGGCCCGGCCACGGCGGCCAAAAGCCTGGGCAGCTACGGCCAGGCGTGGCTTGATCAGGCCATCCTTTGCGACTTCATTCGCACGGGTGCCTATGGTCGCCATCTTCGCCGCTTGCGTCAGGCATACAGGCGGAGCCGGGATGCCCTCGCAGGAGCCATGAGGCTGCATTTCGGCAACGATGTCGGTATCCATGGCCAGGATGCGGGAATGCACATCATGTGGACACTTCCCGACGGGAGCGCGGACGCTCTCGCAGTCGCGGCCGCCGCCGCCAAGCGCGGTGTGGGAATTTATCCATTCCCCGCGGTGGGCGCAGTGGAGTATGGCCCCCGTGGGATGGCATGCCGCAATCTGGTGCTTGGCTACTCCTCCCTTTCCCCCGCAGAAATCCGGGCGGGTATTGCCCAATTGGCCGCCGTCGTCGCGGAGCTTGGGCACAGCACGAAATTGGCCCCATAACACATCCTTCGGGTGGCTCTACGCACTGGGCCACTTGCCGCGTAGGGTGTCGCCAGACCGCGTTCCGCCGGTCTGCGATTACCGAAAGGGCAAGCGATGACAGCCGAGAAGGAAGTGATCCGGACCACATGTCCCCGTGACTGCTATGACGCTTGCGGCATCGTGGTGGTCAAACGCCGCGGGGAAGTCACCCGCGTGCTGGGCGACCCTGACCATCACATGACCCGGGGTGCGCTTTGCGGCAAGTGCGCACTGGCCTACAACGGCGCCTGGCGCGACCAATCAAAGCGGCTGCTTACCCCGATGCGACGCGACGGGCGCAAGGGCGACGGCACCTTTGTTGCTGTATCATGGGCAGAGGCCATGAATATGATGGCCGCTCGCTTGAACCAGATACGGGACGAGTCTGGCGGGCATACCGTCCTTCACACCCATTACACCGGCACCGTCAGCCTGCTGGCAGGCTGGTATCCGATGCGCCTCTTCAACCGGATTGGCGCCACCGAGATCGACCCGGACACCGTCTGCAATAAGGCGGGACATGCGGCCCTGGAGATCATGTTTGGCGATTCCCTGCAAGGTTTCGATCCTCGCGGGGCGGATCAGGCGGGCTGCCTATTGATCTGGGGGGCGAACCCTTCCGCTTCAGCCCCCCATGTACACAAGCACTGGCTTCGGGACATACCGGCCGCTTGCGTCGTCGTCGATCCAATCCGGCACGAAACGGCCGCTCAGGCGACCCTGCATTTGCAGCCTTATCCGGGAACCGATGCTGCGCTGGCATTCGCCATGCTGCACGTCCTCCGGCGCGAGGGCATGCTTGACCACGCCTTCCTCTCGGCCCACACGATTGGCTGGGAAGCGGTCGAACGCCAGCTCGATGACTGTCCGCCGGAATGGGCGGAAGGGGTTACGGGCGTCCCTGCAGGGGATATCGTCAAAGCGGCCCAAATGTATGGCAAGGGCCCGTCCATGCTATGGCTCGGACAGGGCCTGCAGCGCCAGCCGAAGGGTGGCAACGTCTTCCGTGCCTGCTCTCTTCTGCCGGTGGCGACGGGAATGATGGGGCGGCCGGGGACCGGGCTGCTTTACATGACCGGCCCTGCATGCCGCGGGATAAACATGGATCGCCTGACCGCTCCGCATCTGCGTCCCAGCGGCGCGCCCGGATCGGTCAGCCACATGGACCTTGCCGCGCGGCTTGAGGACCGGAAGGCCTCCAGGGCCTTGGTTACCTGGAACAACAACATCGCGGCGTCCAGCCCCGAGCAGAACCGCCTCCGCTCGGCTTTGGAACGGGAAGACCTGTTCCACGTGGCGATCGACCTGTTTGCGACCGATACCACCGCCTACGCGGACCTGGTCCTCCCAGCGGCCAGCTTTCTGGAATTCGACGATCTCGTACTTTCGTACTTCAACTACAGTGTCTCGGCTCAGGTGCGCGCCAGCGATCCCATGGGCAACGCCCTTCCCAACCAGGAGATTTTTCGCAGACTTGCCGCGGCGATGGGCCTGAAGGACCCGGAGCTTTTTGAACTGGACGGGCCGCTTCTCGACGAGTTGGTTTCGGCGACCGGAATCTCCCCCGATTTCCGCACCCTCGCCACCGCCGGAACCTTACATTGGGCGAACGGACCCGTGGTTCCCTTCGCAGACGGCCATTTTCCCACCGCCAGTGGAAAGGTCGAGATCGTGTCCGCGCGATTCATCGAGGCCGGATTGCCACTTGCGCCCGTGCCGGATGCCGATCCCCGGCCCACCGAGGGGCGTCTGCGGGTTCTTTCCCCCGCCTCCCCATGGCTGATGAATTCAAGCTACGGGAACGACGATCGCATCCGCGCCCTTCAAGGGGACGCTACGGTGTCCATCCACCCGGACGAGGCGGCGCGGCGCGGGCTGTGCGAAGGGCAATTGGTGACCCTGGTCAACCAGGTGGGGCGCTTGCCCGGCCTTAAACTGGCGTTGACCAATGCGGTCCCGGTTGGCGTGGCGCTGGTTCCGAAAGGACGGTGGCCCGCCGGGGAACTGTCCCGCAGCAACGTCAATGTCCTGTTCGGCGGCGCCAAGACCGATCTTGCGGAAAGCACCGCGGTTCATGGCGTGGAAGCTGAATTGCTTCCCATGTCGCAGTTGGAGGGCGTGTGATGGCCATGGCGACACCCGAAGTGGCCGTCATCGGCGCCGGCCCCGTCGGTCTGTTCACGGTTTTCCAGTGCGGAACCCTGGGGATGCGTTGCCATGTCATCGATGCCCTGGGCCATGTCGGCGGACAATGCGCGGCCTTGTACCCCGAAAAGCCCATCTACGATGTGGCCGGTCTCCCAACGATCAAGGGCGCCGAATTAGTGGCAAACTTGGAGGCTCAAGCGTTGCCGTTCGCTCCCATCTACCACCTGGGCGAGCGTGTCGAGAAGCTGGTCCAAGGCCAAGACGGTCAATGGCTTCTCACGACCTCGGTGGGAGCGGAGATCGCCGTCCGTGCGGTGGTGGTGGCGGCCGGAGCGGGAGCCTTTGTCCCGAACCGTCCCCCGCTTCAGGGGATTGAAGCCTTTGAGGGGCGTTCGGTTTTTTACAGCGTTGGGCGGGTCGAAGATTTTGCCGGCCGGCGCGTGGTGATCGCGGGAGGCGGCGACTCCGCCGTCGATTGGACGCTCTCGCTGGCAGAGACCGGAGCGAAGGTCTTTCTCGTCCATCGCCGAGACCGCTTTCGGGCAGCCCCAGACTCGGTCGAGCGTTTGAGGCGGCTGGAGGCGGACGGCATCGTCGAGACGCTGGTCCCCTACCAACTGGCAGCGCTGCATGGAGATGGGGGGCAACTGGCCGCCGTAGACATCGTCTCCCTTGACGGGCGCCAGAGGCGTTTGGAAGCAGATATCCTGCTGCCTATGTTCGGCTTGTCGTCGGATCTGGGAGCCATCGCCGGCTGGGGGCTGGATATGGTCGGGGGCAGGATTCCCGTCGATCCGATGACCTGTGCCACAGCCCGGGCGGGCATCGTGGCGGTGGGCGACGTGGCCTGCTATCCCGGCAAGCTGAAGTTGATGCTCACAGGCTTCGCCGAGGCCGCCCATGCCGCGCACGCCCTCCGCGCGTTCCTGCGGCCGGGGGAGCCTCTTCACTTCCAGCACTCGACGTCGCGCGGTTTGCCGGCAGCGGCCGCCTGAGATACCGTGTTGTCGGTCAAGCTGTTTGGAACGGTCGGCCAGTTTTCATGACGCCGTATGCGATGACCAGCA